>NZ_JBEOVF010000081.1:0-33828 GCF_040295365.1 Streptomyces sp. NPDC002838
TCACCTACCAGGGTGCCCGTGTTGACGCGCCAACCGCTGCGGGCGGACACCCCCCGACACGTCCCCTTGCCGCCGTACGCGGCTGTCCCACCGCTTGGCTTCTACGGTCACCTCTTGGCCGACCGAGTCGGGTGGTGGGGTGGGCATAGGCCGCCCGGGGGTCTGGGGGCGGAGCCCCCAGCAATGCCCGCACCCACACCGGGTGCCTGGCAAGCAGGCGGCACGCGGTCAGCGCCGGCTGGTCCGCCGCAAATGGTGCCGTACCGCCCGCTGGGCAACAGGGCCCAGCTCCTCCAACGCCGCCACCAGCAAACCCAGTTGCTCCAACGCGTCCAGCGCCGCAGTGGCCCCCCTCGGATCCACCCCCTCGTACAGCTCGATGCCCACGAAGGACGCCGCGACCGCTCGCGCCAGTCCCGCCGGATCCGTGAACTCCCCGAACGGCGTTCCCGCCAGCACCCGCGTGAGGACCTGCTCTATCTCGGCGATCCACAACTCCAGCCCCGCCGCCGTGGCGGGCCCGAGCGTGTCGTGCGTCTGGGCGCCGGCCAGCAGCTGGCCGAGGAGGGCGACATGGCCGCCCTCCTGTTCCGCCTCGTGGATCTGCCGGCCGACGGCCAGGAGTTCGGACAGCGAGGTCACCGTCGAGAAACGTGCGCGATACCGCGCCACCGACCGCTCGGCGCCGTACCGGCACGCGGCGGCCAGCAGCTCGTCCACCGAGCCGAAGTGGTAGAAGACCAGGGCCTGATTGACCCCGGCCGCCGTCGCGATGGTACGGGCCGACGTCTTGGCGATGCCCTGCTCGGTGAGTGTCCGCAGCGCGCCCTCGAGGAGTTTGGTCTTCGTCTCCTGGGACTTCACCGTCTCGGGGCTCATGCGCGGGACTCCTCGCGTACGGGGCGCAGGCCGGGGCGCACTCCGCAGGTCGCGATGTCCGTGTACGTCGCCGTGAAGGAACCCTCGTAACCGAAGAGCGGCCCGAAGTACCTGTTGACCACGCGGACCCGGATACGGAAGCGGCCGGCGGTGTCGTCGTACGACTCCCGTACCTCCGCTGTCGCACCGATGAGTTCGGGCACGCGGACGTCCACCACGCCCTCCCGGAAGCGGTGCTCGCCGGAGCGGATGAGGAGGGAGCCGTCGGGCTCCGCACCGAAGTGCAGGTCTGTGGCGAGGTGTTGGTGGGTGCCGAGGTAGTCGAGGATGCGGTCGCCCTTGGGACTGAGCACCATCTGGGCGTCGAAGCGCCGGGGGCGACCGGGCAGGTGGAAGGTGCGCACGAAGGTCACCGTCTCACGGCCGAAGGTGTCGGTGTACGGCACGTTCTCGATGGTGAAGGGGACGTGGCGGCCCTGCCTGGGGACGAGGATGTTGCGGGTGGTGCCGAGCGCCAGGAACGGCTTCACGAACGCCCCGCCGTGCCAGACGCGGTCCATCACGCCCCGGCCCGTGCACATCTCGCCGCTCGCCTGGCCGACCGAGAAGCGACGTTGCAGTTGGGGGTGGAGGCGGTCGAAGTCGGTGCCCATCACCGTGCGGAAGATCGAGGTCATCGCGGGCTCCCCAGGGTGCGCAGGAGCCGGGGGGTGTGCATGCGCGTGGGTGGTGTGCGCAGGCAGCGGCGGGCTGCCGGGGTGCCGGGGAGGGGAGGCGTGAAGAGCGCCAGGGTGATGAGCAGGGCGAGGAGCAGCGGGCAGAAGTAGGCCGCCGCCGGGGCCAGGGGGCCGAAGAGGGCGAGGGCGGCCGCTTCCCCGGTGAGGGTGGTGCAGGCGATGGCGATCACCAGTGCGCGGGCCGTCACCTCCGCCAGCCAGTTCAGGCGGGCTCGTTCGGGGGTGATGCCGCGCTCCAGCCACAGGCGGAGGCGGTCGAAGGACCAGGCCGTCGCCCAGCCCATGAGGGGGCGGAAGAGCAGCCGGTCGGCCAGCGTGCCGAAGGTGCCCCAGCGAGGGCGGTAGTCGTACCCGGTGAGGAAACGGATGCCGTCGCCGTCGGGGACGTAGCGCCAGTAGCCGCTGCCCTCGGCGAGCAGGGACAGCGGGTGCGGGGAGGCGAAGCGGAGGGCGGAGGTGCGGGTGCCGTCGGGGCGCTCCTTCTCGCCCGCCGAGATTCCGGTGCCGGCGACCGTGAGAAAGGGCAGCACACGCGTGGCGTACCGGAAACGCTGTGGCTCGCCCTCCGCGCGCGGGAGGTACGTGATCTCGGAGAAGCGCAGGTCCCAGCGCTGGTGCTGGGCCGGGTCCTGAGTGCGAGCCCACAGGTGGTCGAGGTCGGCCCGGATGCGTGCCTCTATGTACAGGCCCATTGAATCCCCCTGTCAGGTGCCTGTTTGAGCGATCGCTCAAGTGCTGTCGAGGTGAACGTACAGCTTTTTGAGCGATTGCTCAATGAGTGGGGTGTGAGGGGCGTCCGTGGCCGTGGTGTGTCAGGAGCGGCTTCGGATCGACCGAAAAGCGAGACGGGGCTGACCAGGGTGTGACCGGCCAGTAAGGTCTGATGCCGTGCCGAAGCCCCTCAGTCTTCCTTTCGATCCCATCGCCCGCGCCGACGAACTCTGGAAGCAGCGCTGGGGAAACGTGCCGTCCATGGGCGCGATCACCTCGATCATGCGCGCGCACCAGATCCTCCTCGCCGAGGTCGACGCGGTGGTCAAGCCGTACGGACTGACGTTCGCGCGGTACGAGGCGCTGGTGCTGCTCACCTTCTCCAAGGCCGGAGAACTGCCGATGTCGAAGATCGGCGAGCGGCTCATGGTGCATCCCACGTCCGTGACGAACACCGTGGACCGGCTGGTGAGGTCGGGCCTGGTGGACAAGCGGCCCAACCCCAACGACGGCCGCGGCACGCTCGCGACCATCACCGACAAGGGCCGCGAGGTGGTGGAGGCCGCCACCCGCGACCTGATGGCGATGGACTTCGGGCTCGGCGTGTACGACGCCGAGGAGTGCGCGGAGATCTTCGCGATGCTCAGGCCCCTGCGGGTGGCGGCGCACGACTTCGACGAGGAGTGACCCGGTTCGACGAGGAGTGACCCGGGAGAAGATCGCCCGGAGTGCGTGGTTACGCTCGTACGCATGAAAAAGAGCGTGCTGACCCGCTATCGCGTCATGGCCTACGTCACCGGTGTACTGCTGGTCCTGCTGACCCTGGGCGTGATCGCCAAGTACGTGCTCGACCTGGACGGCGCCGACGGCTTCACCCGCGTCGTGGGTATCGCGCACGGCTGGCTGTACGTCCTCTACCTGGTCTTCGCGTTCGACCTGGGCTCGAAGGCGAAGTGGCCGGTCGCCAAGCAGCTCTGGGTCCTGCTGGCCGGTACGGTGCCGACCGCCGCCTTCTTCGTGGAGCGGAAGGTCAGCCGCGAGCTGGAGTCGAAGATCGCCGAGGACTCTCCGGCGGTCGCCAAGGCGTAACCGCCACCGCCGTACGGATACGCGTACGGCGGTCAGCCGTCGACAGTTACTTGGACGTCCTAGTAAATTCGATGGTATGGACGCTGACGCGATCGAAGAGGGCCGCCGACGCTGGCAGGCCCGGTACGACGCCGCGCGCAAGCGTGTGGCGGCCGGGGGTCTGGGGGCGGAGCCCCCAAGAAATTGGACACGCACGACGCTCTCCGGGGATCCCGTGGAGCCGGTGTACGGGCCCCGCCCCGGGGACGCCTACGAGGGCTTCGAGCGGATCGGCTGGCCCGGGGAGTACCCCTTCACGCGCGGCCTCTACGCCACCGGCTACCGAGGGCGTACGTGGACGATCCGGCAGTTCGCCGGGTTCGGCAACGCCGAGCAGACCAACGAGCGCTACAAGATGATCCTGGCCAATGGCGGCGGCGGGCTGTCCGTGGCCTTCGACATGCCGACGCTGATGGGACGGGACTCCGACGATCCGCGGTCGCTGGGCGAGGTCGGGCACTGCGGTGTCGCCATCGACTCGGCCGCCGACATGGAGGTCCTGTTCAAGGACATCCCGCTGGGTGACGTGACGACGTCGATGACGATCAGCGGCCCGGCCGTCCCCGTCTTCTGCATGTACGTGGTCGCGGCCGAGCGACAGGGCGTCGACCCGGCCGTACTCAACGGCACGCTCCAGACGGACATCTTCAAGGAGTACATCGCCCAGAAGGAGTGGCTCTTCCAGCCCGAGCCGCATCTGCGCCTGATCGGCGACCTGATGGAGTACTGCGCGGCAGGCATCCCCGACTACAAGCCGCTGTCCGTCTCCGGCTACCACATCCGCGAGGCCGGTTCGACGGCCGCGCAGGAGCTGGCGTACACGCTGGCGGACGGATTCGGGTACGTGGAGCTGGGACTGTCGCGAGGCCTGGACGTGGACGTCTTCGCCCCCGGCCTGTCCTTCTTCTTCGACGCGCACGTCGACTTCTTCGAGGAGATCGCCAAGTTCCGTGCGGCCCGCAGGATTTGGGCACGGTGGATGCGGGACGTCTACGGCGCCCGCTCCGAGAAGGCACAGTGGCTGCGCTTCCACACGCAGACCGCCGGCGTCTCACTGACGGCCCAGCAGCCGTACAACAACGTGGTGCGTACGGCCGTGGAGGCGCTGGCGGCCGTACTCGGCGGGACCAACTCGCTGCACACGAACGCCCTGGACGAGACGCTGGCCCTGCCGAGCGAGCAGGCGGCCGAGATCGCGCTGCGCACGCAGCAGGTGCTCATGGAGGAGACCGGCGTCGCCAACGTGGCCGATCCGCTGGGCGGTTCGTGGTACGTCGAGCAGCTGACCGACCGGATCGAGGCGGACGCGGAGAAGATCTTCGACCAGATCAAGGAGCGGGGCCTGCGGGCTCACCCGGACGGGCAGCACCCCATCGGGCCGATGACCTCCGGGATTCTGCGCGGGATCGAGGACGGCTGGTTCACGGGCGAGATCGCCGAGTCCGCGTTCCAGTACCAGCAGGCACTGGAGAAGGGCGACAAGAAGGTGGTGGGCGTGAACGCCCACACCGGGTCCGTGACCGGCGACCTGGAGATACTGCGGGTCAGCCATGAGGTGGAGCGGGAGCAGGTGCGGGTGCTGGGGGCGCGTAGGGGCGGGCGGGACGATGCCCGTGTGCGGGCTGCTCTGGACGGCATGCTCGCTGCCGCACGGGACGGCTCCAACATGATCGAGCCGATGCTGGACGCGGTGCGCGCGGAGGCGACGCTGGGGGAGATCTGTGACGCGCTGCGGGACGAGTGGGGGGTGTACACCGAGCCGGCCGGTTTCTGAGAACACCCAGATCGCGATCACTTTCGGCGGCGCAGGGCCGTGTGCCGGATAGCATCGGCGCATGCGATTTCGTCGTAGTCATGACAAGCTCGCTGTCCTGCCTCGTGACCCGCGAGCTGACGATTACCCGATGCCGTCTGTTCCGTACGGGTGGTACGCCGTGCTCCGCAGCACCGAGCTGCGGCCGGGCAGGGTCGTCAGCCTGCACTACTTCGGACGGGCCCTCATCGCCTTCCGTGGAGCGGATGGGCAGCCTGCCGTACGTGACGCGCACTGCCCGCACTATGGCGCGCATCTGGGCGTCGGCGGGAAGGTCGTGGACGGAACCGTGGAATGCCCGTTCCACGGGTGGCGATTCGGTGCGGACGGTCGGTGTGTGAAGGCCCCGTTCGCGATCCGGACCCCGAAGGTGTCCATCGGCGGCTTCCCGGTCCGTGAGCACAGTGGGCTCATCTTCGTCCATGCCGGGCCGGGCGAGCCGTCGTGGGAGGTGCCGGAGATCCCGGAGACGGGATCCAGAGACTTCGCCAAGCCGATCGACGACACCTGCCGAGCGCGCATCCATGTCCAGGAGATGCGCGAGAACATCGTGGACGAGTCCCATTTCCACTTCATCCACGGCCAGAGCGAACCACCCGTCCAGGAGCTGCGGCCGGACGGCCCCTTTGCCGAGGTCCGCGGCCGGATCCACCGGCGCGTTCTCGGCTGGGACATCAACAACACCTTTGATGCGTTCATGTACGGACCGGGCGTCATGGTGGTCCGTGTCCACGGTCCCGTCCTCTCGGTGACCGCCGTCGCCCTCACCACTCCCATCGACAACCGCACAAGCGAGATGCGGATGCTGTACTACGTCCGCAAGCCGTCCGGATTGTCGTTTCTGGCGCCCGCGCTCAAGCTCGTCTTCCGGGCGGAGGCATTGGGCGAGGTGCGCGAGGAGGTCCGGATCTGGGATCACAAGATCCACCAACCGCACCCTGTCCTGCTTCCGCACGAAAAGGGCATCAAGGCACTGCGCCGCTGGTACGCCCAGTTCTATCCATCCGACGTTCCGGCCGAGCAGGTGCGCGACCGCACTTCGCGTTTCGGCTCCGAGACCCGGGTCCGGGCAGGGAGCGACTAGGCGTCGGTTTACGCCCTCAGCAGGGACGCCGTCGTGTACAACCCGGCGGCCCGCCGTCCCCGCCTGTGGCTACTGCGAGCGGCCTGCTTTCACCGCTCGTATGAGATGGCCCAGGCGGGCGGGTGTGGTCGCGATGACCTTGTGCGGGGCGTCGCTCTCGCGGAGGCGGAGAGTGCCGTCGGGGGCGGTGGCGAGGTAGAGGCAGTCTTCGGACTCGCCACCGCTGAACGAGGACTTCTGCCAGGTGAGCCGGGGCACTGAGGGCCTTTCTACAAGTCGTACAGGAGATGTTGGACCAGCATCAGGGAACCTGGTACTGCCTGCGCTTCGGGTGTGGTCGACGCGGCGATCGGCGGGAGCGCGGACCGCTTCAACCGGTCGAAGAGCACACGGTATTGGGACAGATGTTCTTGCGAGTCACGGTAGATCTGCTGTGCGGGATGGTCCAGTACGACGGTGGCCAGCTCCTCGACATGAGGGGCCAGGTACAGGAACGGTGCGCTGACGCCTGAGTATGTCCGTGCGCGGAACGGGAAGATCTGGATGGTCACGTTGGGGAGCCGCGCCAGTTCAATGAGGTGCAGCAACTGCTGGCGCATCACCTCGGGGCCGCCGTAGTGCATGCGTAGCGCAGCCTCGTGAATGACCGCGTGCACTGCAGGGGCGTTCCCACCCGTGAGGATCCTCTGGCGGTCCAGCCGGAAGGCGACGGCATCTTCGGTGGTGGCGTGTCGCGGCTGCTCATCGTCGAAGAGGGCTCGGATGTAGTCCTCCGTCTGGAGAAGCCCGGGGACGAGCAGCGGGTGATACGAGCAGACGCTCGTTGCACCGGCCTCCAGTTCGGCGAGGTTGAGCGCGTACTGGGTGACCCGTCCCTGATAGGAGCTCCACCACCCCTTGCCGCTGGACTCGGACATGGCAACCAGGGCGTCGAGGCGGCGACGCGTTCGACGTCCTCCTCCACACCCGGCAGTTCGGTGAGGTGGGGCTCGTCGGGGTAGTGCCGGGTACCGGCCGCGAGTACGTACCGGCGGTACTCCTGCTCCTCGTCCCGGGAGTCGGCGCTCATTCCGCCAGCCCGTGAGCGATCGCGGCACCTGTTTCCACAGCCGTCAGATATGCCGCCATCTCGTGCATGGTCGTGCCGTTATGGACGTGGTGATCTTTCACCCGGGGGCCGAATCGAGGGGCGAGTTCGTGGACGAGGGCCACGAGGTCACCGCTGTCCGAGACGTTGTGCCAGTGCTCCGCCGACTGCGGCCACACACCGACGCCGTCGACGGGCATGGGGACGAGCCGGTCGAAAGTGAGGTTACTGATTCCGAGTGGGGATCCCAGCGTCACCAGCGTGACCGCTCCCTCGGTCTGTTCGGAGCAGAGCGCCTCGTAGGTGACGACCGAGCCGAGCGAGTGCGCCACGACGACGCGGGTGTCCGGGGCCGAGGCGTTCGAGGACGCGCTTCCGTGCGGCCGCGCGCAGTCGGGGTTCCTCGAAGTAGCGCCGGAACTGCTTGAGCGCTGCGATGAGGAAGGCGTCCGAGACGGACTTGAAGAAGCGGGTGCGGGTCAGTGCGTCCAGGGCCCGTCGTACGGTGGCGATCCGCAGGGGGCGTGAGGCTGTGTATCCGATCAGGCCGCGTCCGGCCTCGGTCGGGTCCAGGACCGATGGGTCGAGGCGGGCCGCCTCCTTCCACCAGGCGAGAAGCAGGTCGTACTCCAGCCCATCGGCTACGTCCTCGGCCTCGTACTGGGGCGTTCCGCTCCGTGAGCCGGGCCGGCGGAAGAGATCTCCGTAGCCCGCGCAGACCACATCGGAGGGCGTCAGTGGCGGGAGGGTGTCGGCGAGGCGCGCGTCGGCGCGGAGAGCGAGGTTCACCCCGCCGATGAGAGCGGGAGCCAGTGAAGGATGGAGCGTCTCGGCGGTGTCCAGTTGCTTGCCCACCCCGTGCACCACAACGACCCGTGCCACCGCTGCCCCCTGCTTCACCAACGCACTATCCGATTACCTTAGGTGCCGGGCGTCGTCCGTGCGGCTGGATTCAGCGGACGAGGGCGGGGGTGCCCGCGAGGCCGTTCAGCAAGAGGGCTGTGAAGGTGCGCACCCACTCCTCGTCCGCCGGTTCCGCGCTGACCAGCGTACGGTGGACCACCGCGCCGGCAACCACGTCGAAGATCAGGTCCACCGTGCGGGTGGCTTCCTCCGAGTCCAGCTCCAGTGGGAGCTCGCCCCGTCTCTGGGCCCGGGCCCGGCCCTCCAGGACCAGCCCCTTCTGGCGCTCCACGATCGACACCCGAATGCGCTCCCGCAGCGCATCGTCACGCGTCGACTCCGCCACCACCGCCATCAGCCCGCTCTTCGCCTCCGGCCGGTCCAGGATCGCCGCGAACTGCAGCACCACGCCCTCGATGTCGGCGGCCAGCGTGCCGCGGTCGGGGAGGCGGAGTTCGTCGAAGAGTTCGGCGACCGCGTCGACCACCAGCTCGTTCTTGCCCGCCCAGCGGCGATAGAGGGTCGTCTTTGCAACCCCGGCGCGCGTTGCCACGTCTCCCAGGGTGAGCTTCGACCAGCCCAGTTCGACCAGCGCCTCCCGCGTCGCGGCCAGGATCGCGGTGTCCGCGGTGGCGCTGCGCGGACGGCCGGTACGGCTGGCGGGGCTGCGGCTCTGCATCCGAAGACGATAACCGGGGTGGGGAACTGTTGCCGATGTAGTGGGCGGTAGTGACTTTGGGCGAGTGTGAGTGAGTGCCGGGACTCAGATGTGGATCCGTTTGCCCTCCGTGTACTGGGGGTGCTTCTTCTGCCATGGGTGGGTTCTGGTCCGGCTTCCCGAGGGGAACGGGAGTTCTTGGGGCGAACGGGTGACCTTTGCGGGTGGTGCTCGTTGACTGCGGTGACGGGGGTCTTGGAGTCGCGGGCGGGGGTGACCGGGTGGGCGGGCTGCGGGTGTTGGCGGCGCCGTTCGTGGTGCCCGGTCCGGCCGGGGTGGCGGTTCGGGACCGGCTGCGGGTGTCGGCGGCGGACGCGGCGGTACTGGCAGAGGTCGGGGTGTTCCTGGGTTCGCTGGCAGCCGGTGATCTCGCCGTACGGTGTCGGCAGGGGTCGGCGCATGAGGCGGCCGGGTGGGCGGTGCGCAAGCGGGAGCTGACGGGAAAGTCGTCGGCGCGCTGGGCGGGCAGTATCACAAAGGCCACGCATGATCAGTGGGCGCTGGCCCGGCGCGGGCAGGCCGCACATATGGCCTGGCTGCGGGAGCAGATCGCCTCGATCGAGGCGCGGCTGGCCCGCCCGCTGGGCGCCAAGGCCAACAAGCGGGAAGGCCTGGTGCGCGGGTACGGCTCGCGGGGCGAGTGGCATGCCAAATCGCGCCGACTGCAGATGCTGAAGGACCGGCTGGCGGTGGTGGAGGCGGACTGGGCGGCGGGCCGGGTGCGCGTGGTGCGTGGCGGCAAGCGCCTCGCCCGTGCCCGCCATCACCTGGCGGCGGCCGGGCTGAGTGAGCGGGCGTGGTGGGAGCGGTGGCGGGCGGAGCGGATGTTCCTGGCGGCCGACGGGGAGTCCGGCAAACGCTTCGGCAACGAAACCATCCGCATCACCGACACCGGCCAGGTCTCGATCAAGCTCCCGGCCGCGCTGGCCCGCCTGGCCAACGCACCGCATGGCCGGTACCTGCTGGATGCGACGGTGGCGTTCCGGCACCGGGGCGCGGAGTGGCGTGACCGGGTCACCGCCAACCGGGCGGTGGTCTACCGCATCCACCACGACGTGCTGCGCGGCCGCTGGTATGTGACGGCGTCCTGGCAGCGCGCCGCCGCCCCCATCCTGCCGCTTCAGGCGGCGCTGGCCCGGGGGGTGGTGGGGGTGGACATGAACGACGACCACCTCGCTGCCTGGCACCTCGACGTGCACGGCAACCCGGTCGGTGAGCCGCGGCGCTTCTTCTACGACCTGACCGGCAGCAGTGAGCACCGGGATGCGCAGATCCGGCACGCGCTGACCCGGCTGTTGCACCACGCCCGCCGCTGCGGGGCCGCCGCGATCGCCATTGAGGACCTCGACTTCACCGACGGCACAAGCCGCGAGAAGCACGGCCGCAACAAGCGGTTTCGGCGGCTGCTGTCCCGTTTCCCGACCGCGAAGCTCAAGGCCCGGCTGGTGTCGATGGCCGCCGAGCAGGACATCGCCGTCGTCGCGGTCGACCCCGCCTACACCAGCCGGTGGGGCGCCCAGTACTGGCAGAAACCCTGGCCACACCGACTCGCAAGATTTCCCGGCACGATGCGGCGAGCATCGCGGTCGGGCGACGCGCCCTCGGGCACCCGATCCGGCGACGGACGGCACCGCCCCACGACGACCGGAGCGATCGTCGTGGGCATCGGACCGCCCAGGCCGGACCCGGCGCACGGGGGCGTGAGGGAACCCGCCCACCCGTCACGGAGGGCGCACACGATGCGCGCGGCCGGACGGGGACTCAGCGAACGCGGGGGACCAGCGCACCCAAAACCGTTCGGGATGCGCGCAGTTCCGGGACGTGGGTACAAAGCTCACTCCTGGACACTGTTTAGGAACGGTGCGGCTCTGCATCCGATTCCACGTGTCAGTGAGGGAGATCACCGGGGTGGGGTGTTCTGGAGGCACTCCGTGCCATTACGCTACGACTCGTAGCGAAAGCTCGTGGCGGACGTACGCGAGTGGCCGCACACGCGGCGTGGGGTGGGGACCCGGCGCCGGACGGAACACGGATACGCAGGACCCAGCACAACACACAGCACAACCGGATTTCACACCGCTTTTCACGCACGCGCGCTCACGGGGGAGGATAGACGCATGCAGCCACGGAACATGTCCATGAGCGGAGTCGTCGACCTCGCCGCGGTGAAGGCGGCCCAAGAGGCCAAGGCGAAGGCGGAGCAGGCGCGGGCCGAAGCCGCCCGGCAGGGCGGGGCGGGCGGGGCCGTCTCTCCGGCCGATCTCGTCATTGATGTAGATGAAGCCGGGTTCGAGCGGGATGTCCTGCAGCGGTCCGCCGAAGTGCCCGTCGTCATCGACTTCTGGGCCGAGTGGTGCCAGCCCTGCAAGCAGCTGAGCCCGGTCCTGGAGCGGCTCGCCGTCGAGTACAACGGGCGCTTCCTCCTCGCCAAGATCGATGTCGACGCCAATCAGATGTTGATGCAGCAGTTCGGGGTCCAGGGGATCCCGGCTGTGTTCGCGGTGGTGGCCGGGCAGGCCCTGCCGCTCTTCCAGGGTGCCGCCGGTGAGGCGCAGATCCGGCAGACCCTGGACCAGCTGGTGCAGGTCGGCGAGGAGCGCTTCGGTCTGACCGGCCTGGTGGTCGATCCGGACGCCGAGCCGGGCGGCGCCGAGGCAGCGGCTCCCGCGGCGCCTGCGGGGCCGTACGACGCCCTCCTGGAAGCCGCCGTACAGGCCCTGGACGCGGGGGACTTGGGCGGCGCCATTCAGGCGTACGAGAACGTGCTGAACGACGACCCGGGCAACATGGAGGCCAAACTGGGCCTCGCCCAGGCCGAGTTGCTCCAGCGTGTGCAGGGCGCGGACCCGCAGCAGGTGCGCAAGGACGCGGCCGACAAGCCGAAGGACGTTCAGGCGCAGATCGCCGCCGCCGACCTGGACCTGGTGGGCGGGCATGTGGAGGACGCGTTCGGGCGGCTCATCGAAACCGTGCAGCGTACGGCGGGTGAGGACCGGGACGCCGTACGGCTGCGGCTGCTGGAGCTGTTCGAGGTCGTCGGCGCCGAGGATCCGCGCGTGACGGCGGCGCGCAGGGCGCTGGCGCGCGCCCTGTTCTGACCGGGGAGGGAGCCCGGTTCTGACCAGTCGCTAAACACTGGGGCCTGTGATGCCCAAGTGAAAAAATTGCCGACGGGGTGTCAGTGCGGCCGCGCTTTGCCAAATCTTGGTAAACGCGGCCGCTGTTACTGCGAGTAAGTCGACGGCGTTGATCTGTCGGAATCTGTCCATTGATCAACAGCTTTGTCCTCCCCTCAACTGACACCCAGCGTTGTCGACCGAGACCAGCGGGTCGTTGTTCGGTTATCCGGCCGTTACCCGTGAGTAACGAACCCCCTTGTGCGGGCGGCGAGAATGGACCACGATCGGCCACGCTCGGTCCATTCCCGTACCCCGACAGCCGGTTGGGCCTACGGGATTCCCTGGGTCCCCACCGAGTAGAGCCGGCGGCAGTGGTGCCGGCTCTTGGACAGGGGGGTCTTCGCCCACTCGGCGAAGCCTGTCCAGCAAGGTTGTGCGTGATGCGTGTCAGGCGCGACCAGTGGTTGTCGCTCGGGGGTGATCGCCGGTGATTCGGGCGCGGTTCGCGCCACCGAGCGCGGGCGCTCCCCTTCCCGAGGACGTAGCGCTTCTCCCATCCCTGCCCGGCTGAGACGTCGAGAGACGGTGGCAGTCAGGTCAGGCGATGTACGTCCGAGAAGGAGGAAATATGGAGTCCCAGGTGCGTGGCGGGACCAGATGGAAGCGGTTCGCTGTGGTCATGGTGCCCAGCGTCGCCGCGGCCGCATGTGTGGGTGTCGGCCTCGCGCAGGGTGCGCTGGCCGCGTCGTTCAGCGTGTCCGGCCAGGAGTTCAAGGTTACGGCCGATCATCTGCACGGCGATGGCTTTGCTCAGTACGGCGGTATAGACACCACCTACACGTCGACTGACGGCGATAAGAAGACGCAGCGTCCGGTCGCGATCTCGTCGTTCGACAGCGCCGAGATCACGAAGATGTGCCAGTCGGTCAAAACGGAGATTCCCCTCATCGGGAAGACGATCTATCTCCGTCTTGACGCGGGTCCGGACGCCGAACACAAGGTCAAGGCCACGAACCTCTACATCGACGTCGCTCAGCTCGACGCCGATGCTGAGTTCAAGAACATCGACATCGGTGTTGCGGTCCAGGACAAGACGCGGGGCCCTGAGGTCAAGGACAAGAAGACCGTGCTTCCGGGCGGCTTCGCCCAGCAGGCGGAATCGGCCGACCTCTACAAAGTCAAGCAGACGGCATGGGCGACCACGGCCGGCACCTTCAAGCTCAGCGGCCTGAAGATGCGTCTTGGCACCGACCCCAAGATGGAGTGCTACTGACGGCTTCCGTCGCAGGGGTGTCCCTGGGCGGCTGAGCTGTCCATGGGGGCGGGGAAGCAGTCGCTTCTCCGCCCCGTACACCCCCACCTGACGCGCCGCGTCGGGCACATGCACATACTCAGAGACTTCCGGCTTCTCCACGCCTACGGCCGAGCCGGTATGTACTTCCCCCGGACCCAGGGAGCTGTTTTCCATGAGTGCCGAGACTCCGGTCCAGAGCGTCGGGACCTTCGCCCGGCTGCGTCTGCGATTCCGTGACTGGCGGGGCACCCGGCCGTTCTGGGCAGGCCTGTTCACCCTGCTCGGCGGGGTACCGATCGCCTACTTCCCGTACGCCACCCTCAAGTTGGGGAACATGTCGCTCGCCATGGCGACCACCGCGGGTGCGGGCTCCCTCATCATCGGTGTTCTGCTGGTCACTCTGGGCCTGACGATGTGGTTCCAGCAGGCCACGCGCATCTTCGCCGGCGTAGCGGCGATCATCCTCGCCCTGGTGTCCCTGGTCGTCTCCAACATCGGTGGCTTCATCGTCGGGTTCCTGCTCTCGATGCTCGGCGGCGCGCTCGCCATCTCCTGGGCGCCGGGCCAGGGACCGGCCGCGGATGCCGACGCCGGTCAGCAGGACGCGGAAAAGGGCCCCTCGGGGGAGAGCGCCACGGGGACCGCTCCCGAGGGCGCCGCGGGTGAGCCAGGAGCGCCAGGTGGGCACGGAGTGCCAGGTGGGCCGGGAGAGCCGTATCGCTCACAGAACCCCGGCTACGGCGGCGGCACGACGGACCGTATGCCCGAAGGCGTCTGGGCCGACGAATCCAACGGGGGGTACCGTGTCGGCTGACGAGATCCGCGGCGATAGCCCTGCGGGCCCGGCACGGGCGAGAACGGGACCACGGCACGCGGCGCCCAAGAAGCCGCTGTTCACCAGGTTCCACATGCCGGCCGGCAAGGCGATAGCCATGGCGGCGATGCCGACGGCGGTCCTCATGGGGATGGGGTTCACGCCGACCCTCGCGATAGCCGACGAGCAGCCGACATCGAACAGCCTCAAGGCCGACGAGTACAAGGACTGCGTGGCGGCGCTGGAGGATGACCCCTCCAAGTCGCCCACGCCGTCGCCGTCCGCCCCGACGGACGAGTCCACGGACAAGTCCTCCGACAGTTCGTCGGACACGTCGGGCACGTCGGACAAGGGCGACGCGGCGGAACCGAAGCCGTCGGCCCCCACGGGCTCCTCGGACGACTCCTCTTCGTCGGATTCAGGTTCCGACGACAAGGACGACGCTGCCGCCAAGCCCGAGCCCACGCCGTCCCCCTCGACCTCGCCGGGCAAGGAGGGCACGTCGTCCTCCGGCGAGGACGCCGTCACGCCGAGCCCTTCGCCGTCCGAGACCGGCGGGGGCAACCTGCTGGAGGACATCGGCGACGCGATCACCGGCATCTTCACCGGCGGCAAGGACACCTCCTCGGAGACGAGCCCGACACCGTCGACGACTCCCTCCCCCTCCGCCTCGGACGACTCCGCCTCGGACGACGAGGCCAAGGACACCTCGGACGCCGTAAAGGAGACGACCGAGAAGGTCACCGGCACGGTGGACGACACCGTGAAGGACACCACCGACAAGGCGTCCAAGGCGGCCGAGGACACCTCCAAGGCCGTGGAGAAGGCGGCCGAGGACGCGGCGGAGAAGGCCACCGCCTCGCCCAGCCCGTCTCCGAGCTCCTCCACGGACCCGGAGGACTGCCCGGCCGCCACGGACGCGGAGGGCGGGGTCGACAACAAGATCCTGGTGCCGGACAACCCCTGGTATCTGGAAGCCAGTTCGCTGACGCTGAAGGGTGCCGACTACCAGGGCATCGTCGAGGTGAAGACCGCGAGCGGCAAGACCAAGAAGGTCCTGAAGTACGTCATCTCCGACGGAACCGACATCGGCGACTTGCACCAGCTGGTGAAGGAGAACGGCAAGACCTACCACGTGCAGGCGGCCAAGGGTTCGGAGTCCACGATCACCGACGGCGACACGGTGATGTACACGGAGAGCATCTCCGGCAACCTGCTCGGGCTCATCCCGATCACGTTCGACCCGGAGCACCCGCCGCCGCTGAACATCCCGCTGATCTACTTCACCAACGTGAAGGTCGTGCAGGCCGCCCAGTTCGGCGGAACCCTGAGCGTGCCAGGGATGCGGCAGTACGTCACCGAGTAGGCGCCCCCACAAACCCGTTCGGGAGCCGCACAGAGAGCTGTGGCCCGGTTTCCTCCGCTGACGCGGGGAGCCGGGTCACAGCCATTTCGAGCGGACTGACCGCCAGGCACCACAGGGCTGAGGGCGCCCCCTGCCGCGCAGGGGGGCGCCTCCTCGTCGTACGTCGGCCTACAGTGCCCTGGGACGTCAGTCCCGCTCGCCCTCGCCCAAGTGATGCACCCGAACCATGTTCGTCGTCCCCGGCACCCCGGGCGGCGAGCCCGCCGTGATGACCATGATGTCGCCCGCGTTGAAGCGGTTGAGCTTGGCGATTTCCTGGTCGACCAGGTCGACCATCTCGTCCGTGCTGTTCACGAAGGGGACGACATGGGGCTCCACGCCCCAGCTCAGCGTCAGCTGGTTGCGGGTGGACTCGTCCGTCGTGTACGCGATGATGGGCTGCGCCGCGCGGTAGCGGCACAGCCGGCGGGCCGTGTCGCCGGACTGGGTGAAGGCGACCAGGCCCCTGCCGCCGAGGAAGTCGGCGATCTCGCACGCCGCGCGGGCGACCGAGCCGCCCTGTGTGCGGGGCTTCTTGCCGGGGACCAGGGGCTGCAGGCCCTTGGAGAGCAGCTCCTGCTCGGCCGCCGTGACGATCTTCGACATCGTCTTGACCGTCTCGATGGGGTACGCGCCCACGCTCGACTCCGCCGACAGCATGACCGCGTCCGCGCCGTCCAGGATCGCGTTGGCCACGTCGGAGGCCTCCGCGCGGGTCGGGCGGGAGTTGGTGATCATCGACTCCATCATCTGGGTCGCCACGATGACCGGCTTGGCGTTGCGGCGGCACAGCTCGATGAGGCGCTTCTGCACCATGGGGACCTTCTCGAGCGGGTACTCGACGGCCAGGTCGCCACGGGCGACCATCACACCGTCGAACGCCATCACGACGTCCTCCATGTCCTCCACCGCCTGCGGCTTCTCCACCTTGGCGATGACGGGGACGCGGCGGCCCTCCTCGTCCATGATCCGGTGGACGTCGGCGACGTCCTTGGCGTCCCGGACGAAGGACAGCGCGACCAGGTCGCAGCCCATGCGGAGGGCGAAGCGGAGGTCGTCGACGTCCTTCTCCGACAGCGCGGGGACGTTCACGGCCGTGCCGGGCAGGTTGATGCCCTTGTGGTCGGAGACGACACCGCCCTCGATGACGATCGACTTCACCCGCGGGCCCTCGACGTCCAGGACCTTCAGCTCGACGTTGCCGTCGTTGATCAGGATCTGGTCGCCGCGCGCGACGTCGGCGGGCAGGCCCTTGTACGTCGTCCCGCAGATCTGCTTGTCACCCGGGACGTCCTCGGTGGTGATGACGAACTCGTCGCCGCGCTCCAGCTCGACCGGGCCCTCGGCGAAGGTCTCCAGACGGATCTTCGGGCCCTGCAGGTCGGCGAGGACACCGATGGCCCGGCCGGTCTCCTTGGACGCGGCACGGACACGGTCGTACCGCCCCTGGTGCTCGGCGTGCGTGCCGTGGCTGAAGTTGAAGCGGGCCACGTTCATGCCGGCCTCGATCAGCGACACCAGTTGCTCATGGGAGTCGACCGCGGGGCCGAGAGTACAGACAATTTTCGAACGGCGCATGGGGCGATCCTATCGGTTTGTTTCGCTACGGAATATTCCGCCTGATGGAAGGTGCGAAGTGACAAATGGGCGGCCGCGCGCTCAGTTGCTCTTTCCGGTCAGCTCTTTCCCACCAGTGCATAAGTCTGAGTGGCGATTTCCAGTTCTTCGTCCGTCGGGACGACCGCGACCGCCACGCGCGCGTGTGCGGGCGAGATCAGCCGCGCCTCGTCGCCGCGTACGGCGTTCAGCTCGCCGTCCACCGCCAGGCCCAGCTCCTCCAGGCCCGCGACGGCAGCCTCGCGCACCGGCGCCGCGTTCTCCCCGACCCCGGCCGTGAACGCGATCGCGTCCACCCGGCCGAGCACCGCGTAATAGGCGCCGATGTACTTCTTCAGGCGGTGAATGTAGATGTCGAAGGCCAGCTGTGCCTGTTCGTCACCCGCATCGATCCGGCGGCGGATCTCCCGCATGTCGTTGTCCCCGCACAGACCGATCAATCCGCTCTTCTTGTTGAGAAGAGTGTCGATCTCGTCCGTGGACATTCCGCCAACGCGCATCAAATGGAAGATGACGGCCGGGTCCATGTCTCCGGATCGCGTACCCATCACGAGCCCCTCCAAAGGCGTCAGCCCCATGGAGGTCTCGACACATCGTCCGCCCCGGACCGCCGAGGCGGACGCCCCGTTGCCGAGGTGCAGCACGATCACGTTCACCTCCTCCGGCGACTTGCCCAGCAGCTGAGCCGTCGCCCGGGACACGTACGCGTGCGAGGTGCCGTGGAAGCCGTAGCGCCGGATCCGGTGCTCGTCGGCGGTCCGCACGTCGATCGCGTAGCGCGCGGCCGACTCCGGCATCGTGGTGTGGAAGGCGGTGTCGAAGACGGCCACCTGCGGGAGGTCCGGGCGCAGGGACCGTGCCGTACGGATGCCGGTCAGGTTGGCCGGGTTGTGCAGCGGCGCCACCGGTATCAGCCGCTCGATCTCGGCGAGCACGGCGTCGTCGATCACGGTCGGCTCGGTGAAGTGCTTCCCTCCGTGCACGACCCGGTGCCCGATCGCGGCCAGCTCGGGCGAGTCCAGCCCGAGCCCGTCCTTCGACAGCTCCTCCGACACGGCCTTCAGGGCGGCCTCGTGGTCGGCGATCGGGCCGGTCCACCCACGGGAAGCGCCCCCGCCGTCCAGCGGCGTGTGCCTGAGCCGGGCGGTCTCCTCGCCGATGCGCTCGACGAGGCCCACGGCCAGCCGACTGCGGTCCCGCATGTCGAGCAGCTGGTACTTCACCGACGAGGAGCCGGAGTTGAGGACGAGGACACGCGTGGAGCTCACTGGGCGGTTGCCTTCTCGCTGGGGGACGGGACGGGGGACTGGGCCTGGATCGCCGTGATGGCGACCGTGTTGACGATGTCCTGGACGAGGGCGCCCCGGGACAGGTCGTTGACCGGCTTGCGCAGACCCTGCAGCACCGGCCCGACGGCGATCGCGCGGGCCGACCGCTGCACGGCCTTGTAGGTGTTGTTGCCTGTATTGAGGTCCGGGAAGATCAGAACCGTTGCCTGCCCGGCGACCTCGGAGCCGGGCAGCTTGGTCGCCGCGACCGACGGCTCCACGGCCGCGTCGTACTGGATCGGCCCCACGATCTTCAGGTCGGGCCGCCTTTCCCGTACCAGCTCCGTCGCCTCGCGCACCTTGTCGACGTCGGCGCCCGAGCCGGACGTACCGGTCGAGTACGACAGCATCGCGATCCGCGGCTCCACGCCGAACTGCTCGGCGGTGGCGGCCGACTGGATGGCGATGTCGGCGAGCTGCTCGGCGTTCGGGTCGGGGTTCACCGCGCAGTCGCCGTAGACGAGGACCTTGTCGGCGAGGCACATGAAGAAGACGGAGGAGACGATCGAGGCGTCCGGCTTCGTCTTGATGATCTCGAAGCCGGGGCGGATGGTCGCCGCCGTGGAGTGGACCGAGCCCGACACCATGCCGTCGGCGAAGCCCTCCTGGACCATCAGCGTGCCGAAGTAGTTCACGTCGGAGACGACGTCGTAGGCCAGCTCGACGGTGACGCCCTTGTGGGCCCGCAGCCGGGCGTACTTCTCGGCGAAGTCGTCGCGCAGCTCGCTGGTGGCCGGGTCGATCAGCTGGGAGTCGCCGAGGTCGATGCCGAGGTCGGCGGCCTTCTTGCGGATCTGGTCGACCGGGCCGAGCAGCGTGAGGTCGCAGACCCCGCGCCGCAGCAGGACCTCCGCGGCGTGCAGCACGCGCGCCTCGGTGCCTTCGGGCAGCACGACGCGGCGCCGGTCGGAGCGGGCCTGCTCCAGGAGCTTGTGCTCGAACATCATCGGCGTGAGGCGGTCGCTGCTCGGGGCGGACACCCGCTTCAGCAGGTCGCTCGTGTCGACGTACCGCTCGAAGAGGCCGAGGGCGGTCTCCGCCTTGCGGGGCGTGGCCGCGTTCAACTTCCCCTCCAGGGAGAAGAGTTCGGCGGCGGTGGGGAAGCTGTTGCCGGCCACCGACAGCACCGGGGTGCCGGGGGCGAGGCGGGCGGCGAGGGTGAGGATGTCGTCGCCCGGGACCTCGTTGAGAGTGAGCAGCACGCCCGCTATCGGCGGGGTGCCGGCGCTGTGCGCGGCCAGCGAGCCGACGACCAGGTCGGCGCGGTCGCCCGGGGTGACGACCAGACAGCCCGGGGTCAGGGCACCCAGGAAGTTCGGCAGCATCGCCCCGCCGAAGACGAAGTCGAGCGCGTCCCGGGCGAGCCCCGAGTCGTCGCCGAGGACGACCTTGGCGCCGAGGCTGTGCGCGATCTGGGCGACGGTCGGCGCGGAGAGGGCCGGCTCGTCCGGGACGACGTAGCACGGCACGGGGAGGCGCCCGTCGAGCTGCTCGGCGATCTCGTCCCGGTCGGCGCGGGCGACCCGGTTGGCGACCATGGCGAGTACGTCGCAGCCGAGGCCGTCGTAGGCCCGGTAGGCGTTGCGGGTCTCGGCGAGCACCGACTCGGCGGGCTGCTTACGGCCGCCCACGACCGGGATCACGGACGCGCCGAACTCGTTCGCCAGCCGGGCGTTGAGGGAGAGTTCGTCCGGGAACTGGGTGTCGGCGTAGTCGGTGCCGAGGACGAGGACGACGTCGAAGGCACGGGCGACGCGGTGGAACCGGTCGACCAGCGTCGACACCAGCTCGTCGGCGCCCTGCTCGGCCTGGAGGGCGGACGCCTCGTGGTAGTCCATGCCGTAGACGGTCGCCGGGTCCTGGGACAGGCGGTAGCGGGCGCGCAGCAGCTCGAACAGGCGATCGGGGCCGTCGTGGACGAGGGGACGGAACACGCCGACCCGGTCGACCTGCCGGGTCAGGAGTTCCATGACCCCCAGCTCGACGACCTGGCGGCCGTCACCGCGGTCGATACCGGTCACGTACACGCTGCGGGTCACGCGTGCTCTCCCCTTCGTCGGCGTCATAAAAATCGCCCACCGAGGTGAGCAGAACCCTCTTGACAATACCTCCGTCAATGGTTAAGGCGCCCGCCAGGAGCGGAGGCGGCATCGCCCTGTGGGACGTGAAAGAATCGAATCTGGCTCACCGGTATCAACAGCGAGCAGGAGACACAGCACGATGCGTATCGGAGTTCTCACCGCAGGCGGCGACTGCCCCGGCCTGAACGCCGTGATCCGGTCGGTCGTGCACCGCGCGGTCGACAACTACGGCGACGAGGTCATCGGCTTCGAGGACGGTTACGCGGGCCTGCTGGACGGCCGCTACCGCAGCCTCGACCTGGAGTCCGTCAGCGGCATCCTGGCCCGCGGCGGCACCATCCTCGGCTCCTCCCGCCTGGAACGCGACCGCCTGCGCGAGGCCTGCGAGAACGCGGCCGACATCGTCACCGACTTCGGCATCGACGCGCTGATCCCGATCGGCGGCGAGGGCACGCTGACCGCGGCGCGGATGCTGTCCGACGCGGGCCTGCCGGTGGTCGGTGTCCCGAAGACCATCGACAACGACATCTCCTCCACCGACCGCACCTTCGGCTTCGACACGGCGGTCGGCGTCGCCACCGAGGCGATGGACCGCCTGAAGACCACCGCCGAGTCCCACCAGCGGGTGATGGTCGTCGAGGTCATGGGCCGGCACGCGGGCTGGATCGCCCTGGAGTCCGGCATGGCCGCCGGCGCCCACGGCATCTGCCTGCCCGAGCGTCCCTTCGACCCCGCCGACCTGGTCAAGATGGTCGAGGAGCGCTTCGCCCGCGGCAAGAAGTTCGCCGTGATCTGCGTCGCCGAGGGCGCGCACCCCGCCGAGGGCACCATGGACTACGGCAAGGGCGCGATCGACCAGTTCGGCCACGAGCGCTTCCAGGGCATCGGTACGGCGCTGGCGTTCGAGCTGGAGCGCCGGCTCGGCAAGGAGGCCAAGCCGGTCATCCTCGGCCACGTCCAGCGCGGCGGCGTACCGACCGCGTACGACCGCGTGCTCGCCACCCGCTTCGGCTGGCACGCGGTGGAGGCAGCGCACCGGGGCGAGTTCGGCCGGATGACCGCGCTGCGCGGCACCGACGTGCTGATGGTGCCGCTGGCGGAGGCGGTGACCGAGCTGAAGACGGTGCCGAAGGACCGGATGGACGAGGCGGAGTCGGTCTTCTAGGCCTCCTCGGCCTCCTGGGCCTCCTGAGTGTTCTAGCCGGTGTGGGCCTGGATCGTCGTCCAGAAGCGCTCGACGATCCGGTCGAGGAAGTCCTGGCCGGTGTCCCCGGCGCCGCTGCTGCCGCCCCAGCTCAGGGTGGCGACCATCTGCCCCTGGTACTGCCGGTGCAGCTCCTGGAGCGCGACCACCAGGAGACGCCGGTCCAGGGGCACGAGCTTCGCGACGGGACGGACGTACGCCTGCCACCGCGTGGTCACGGCACTGCACAGCGACTCGGCCAGCTTCCGGTCGCGCCCCGTGACGGTGACGAAGTCCGGGAGTGAGAGGTCGAGCAGCTCGGCCAGCGCGGACGACTGGCGGTCGGTGCCGCGCCACTCGTCGTTCTCCTCCATGCTGAGGTAGGCGAGGAGTTCGAGACCGACGGCACGGGCGACGTCGTCGGGTGCGAGCCCGCGCGAGATGCGGTGCTCGCGCAACGTCCGGGGCCTGCCGATGAGTTCACCGGGGGAGCACCACAACACGCCTGCGAGGGCGATGAGTTCGGAGCCGGTCGGGGCGGTGATCCCGCGTTCCCAGGCGATGACGAGGTCCGGGGTGACGTGGGGGAGTCCGTACGAGGCGCGCATGCCGTAGGCGACGTGTTCAGGCCCCATGTTCAGGGCGGTACGGAGTCTGCGGGCGGCGGGGGCGTCGAACGGGGGAGACGGCGGCGGGCTGGGCGGATTCGGCTGGGCTGGGGGTCGGCGCACGGGCCACAAGCTAGGGCCGTGGCGGTGCGGTGACTACGGTCTGTTCGGCCAGGATCACACATTGTAGGAATATACGGTTCCGGCCGTCCGTTCGGGGTGGCTGAAGATCGTCTGTCGGCGATGCGGCGGGGATGGCGAGGATGGCGCGGGGCCGCCCCGACAGCGGCCGGAAGGGAACGTGATCTTCGTGTACTCGGTGAATGGCAAGGTAGAGGGGCATATTCGCGAGCGGCTGCTGGCGCCGAACTTCTGGCACCTCGCGACGGTCGGCCCGGACGGGAGGCCGCAGGTCTCGCCCATGTGGGCGGACCTCGAAGGTGAGTACGTCATGGTCAACACGGCGATCGGGCGGGTGAAGGAGGAGAATCTGCGGCGCAATCCGAACGTTTCCCTCTCCCACCACGACCCCGACAACCCCTACGACCGCGTCGAGATCCGGGGGCGGGTCGTTCGCTTCGTGGAGGGGGAGGAGGCGGACCGGTCCATGGACCGGCTCACGCGGAAGTACATCGGTGAGGACCGGTACCCGTGGCTGCTGCCCGGGGAGCGGCGGGTGATGCTGCTGATCGAGCCGGTGCGGGTGCGCAGGGTGGTGGGGGTGGAGCCGTTCCGGCCGGGGGTGTTGCCGGAGGGGTGACCCATCCGGTCACCCTTTGACCGCGCCGCCCAGCGCGAACCCACCCCCCAACCGCCGCGCGATCAGCACGTACAGCAGGATCACCGGCGTCGAGTACACGATCGAGAACGCCGCCAGCTGCCCGTACGCCACCATCCCCCGATTGCCGAAGAACTCGTTGATGCTCACGGCCGCCGGCATCCGGTCCGGGGTGAGCAGCAGCATGAACGGGACGAAGAAGTTCCCCCACATCATCACGAAGGAGAACACGGTCACCACGGCCACCCCCGGCCCCATCAGCGGCAGCACGATCCGAATCAGTGACTGAAGCGACGAGGCGCCGTCGGTCCAGGCGGCCTCCTCCAGTTCCTTCGGCACGCCGTCCATGAAGTTCTTCATCAGCCAGATGGCGAAGGGGAGTTGGGAGGCGGCGAAGAAGAAGATCGTGCCCTGCATGGTGTCGATCAGGTCCACCTGAACGAACAGCGCGTACACCGGCACCATGATCGCCGTGATCGGCAGGCTGGTCGCGAAGAGGATCGTGAGGAGGAAGGGGCGGTTCAGCCGGGACTTGAAGCGGGACAGGGGGTAGGCCGCCAGTGCCGCGCACCCCACCGTCAGCAGGGTCGCGCCGCCGCACAGGATCAGGCTGTTCATCAGCGGCGTGAAGGTGATCTCCGAGGTGAGGATCGCGTCGAAGTTGTCCAGGGTGAGGCCGTCGGGGGCCTTCACCCTGAGGTCCGCCCGCGGGTCCAGCGCCGACAGGACCACCCACGCCAGCGGCAGTGCGAAGGCGGCGGCGACGGCGAGCAGCCCCGCGTCGGCGGCCAGGCGGCGGCTGCGGTGGCGGGAGGAGAGCGTGAGGGCCATGTGTCGTCAGACCTCCGTCCGCAGCAGGCGCAGGTAGATGAGGGAGAACAGGGAGCCGACCAGGAGCAGCAGCAGCGCCACCGCCGTGCCGTAGCCGATCATGCTGTTCTGGAAGGCCTGTTCGTACATGAACAGCGGCAGCGTCTGGCTCTTGTCACCCGGGCCGCCCCGCGTCATCACCCAGATCAGGCCGAAGACGGAGAGGGTCTGGAGGGTGTTGAGCATGAGGTTCGTGCCGATGGAGCGGCGGATCATGGGGAGGGTGATGTGCCACATCCGGCGCCAGCCGCCCGCGCCGTCCACCTCGGCCGCCTCGGTGATCTCCTTCGGGATCTCGTTCAGGGCGGCCGAGTAGACCAGCATCGAGAAGGCGGTGCCCCGCCAGACGTTCGCGAAGGACACCGCGAGGATGGGGAGGGTGAACAGCCAGTTCTGGGACGGGAGGTGGAGCCAGTCCAGGATGGCGTTCAGGGTGCCCTCGCGGCGGAAGAAGGCGTAGAGCAGGAATCCGGCCACCACCTCCGGCAGTACCCACGCCGTGATCACGATGCCGCCGGTCAGCGTACGGACCGGCTTCGAGGCGCGCTGCATCAGCGTCGCCAGGGCGAGACCGAGGGTGTTCTGCCCGATCAGCGACGAGACCACCGTGAACACCAGCGTCAGCCATACGGCGTTGAGGAAATCCTCGTCCTGGAAGGCCGTACGGAAGTTGTCGAAGCCGACGAACGACGACTCGGCCTGGCCGGTGAGCTGGAGGTCGGTGAAGGCGATGTAGGCGCAGTAGGCGATCGGGCCGGCGAGGAAGAGGAGCAGGAGGACCAGGGCG
Organism: Streptomyces sp. NPDC002838; assembly: GCF_040295365.1. NCBI lineage: Bacteria > Bacillati > Actinomycetota > Actinomycetes > Kitasatosporales > Streptomycetaceae > Streptomyces > Streptomyces sp. NPDC002838. Next base: position 24,945 of record NZ_JBEOVF010000081.1, read on the forward strand.
GGGGAGACGGGGAGGGCGCGGGTCAGGGAGCGGTGGAGAGGGGCCTTCGGGCCACCGGTGGCGCGTGGAGCGGGCGGGCCCGAGGGGGACTTGGTGGCCCCCGGGCCCGGCGCGTGCGGTGCGGCGGCGGTCATCGGCGGTCGCCTCCGCTCACTTCTCGACCACCTGGTTGTCCGTGACGTCCTTGAGGGCGTCGTCGTACCCGCTCGCCGCCTCGGTCACCGACATGTCGCCCGTCGTCACGCCTTCCATCGCCTCCTGGATGGCGGTGGAGACCTTCGGATACGCCGGGTAGGCGGGCCGGTAGTGGGTGTTCGCGACCAGGTCGGTGAAGAACTCGATGCCGGGCTGGGCCTTGGCGTACGCCGGATCGTCCGCGACGTCCTTGCGCACCGCGATACCGGAGTTGGCGATGTACCACTTCTGGGCGTTCGCCTTGGTCTGCATGGTCTTGATGAACTCGAAGGCGAGGTCGGGGTTGGCCGCCTTGTCCGGGATCGACCAGGTCCAGCCGCCGGACATGCTCACCTTGCCGGGGGCCTGGCCGTTCTGCGTGGGCATGGCGGCGAGGCCGAGTTCCTTCGACCACTCGGGCCACTCGTGACCGCTGCCGGGCAGCCAGTCCTGCGGCAGCCAGGAGCCGTCGAGGGCGATGCCGAGCTTGCCCTTGGGCAGCCACTCGCCACGGACCCGGGTCATCACGTTGGGGTCCAGGGCGTCGGAGACGTCCGGGCCGAGCTTCTCCTTGTAGACGGTCTCGACGAAGGTCAGGGCGTCCTTGAAGCCCTGACCGCCGGTGACCCACTTCTTCGAGGCGCGGTCGTAGAGGGGGTCGGCGCTCCTCGCGTCGCCGGTGCCGTAAAGCAGCATCTCGAAGGTCTGCATCGTGGCGGCCTCGCCGACCGGCTTGCCCGTGTAGACGTTCAGGGGAATGACGCCCGGGACCTTCTCCTTGATGGCCCGGGCCGCGTCCAGGACCTCGTCCCACGTCTTCGGCTGCCAGTCGGCGGGCAGCCCGGCCTTGGCGAAGGTGTCCTTGCTGAACCACAGGCCACGGGTGTCGGTGCCGTCCGGCACGCCGTACGTCTTGCCGTCCTCGCCCTTCGCGGCGGCCTTCGCCGTGTCGATGAACTGGTTCCAGTCCGGCCACTTGGCGAGGTAGGGGTCGAGAGGCTTCAAGTACCCGCTGGTGATGTCCGAGTTGATGAGGAAGGTGTCCTCGTAGACCAGGTCCGGGGCCGTCTTGGGGGAGCGGAGCATCTGCTGGAGCTTGGTGTAGTACTCCGAGTCCGGGGCCTTGATGGGGACGAAGTCGACCTTCTTGCCGGGGTTGGCCTTCTCGAACTGCTTCTTGATGCCGGCGAGGTAATCGTCCATGACGTGGATCGAGTTGTCCGTGGACTGCTTGAAGGAGACCTTCACGGTGTCCGGGTCACTGCCGGAGCCGCTGCCGCAGGCGGTGAGGGCGGTGGCGGCGAGAGTGGCGGCGAGGAGTGAGGGGAGTACGGCGGTGGGGCGCACGGGCATGACCTCCTGCGGGCTCACTTCGTTGTGGCCGGGATGGCTGCCCGGTGAACGTAAGAGGAGTGGTCTAGTCAGGTCAATGCGTGTGCGGCGGATATTGGGTGGGGGCGGCTCCGCGCCAGGCAAGCCGTCGCAGGCCGCGGGTGTCTGTGCCGTCCGGCACGCCGTACGCCCCGGGGAGCCCCCTCCCATCCCCGGCTGGTGCGGCCTGCGACGCGCGGAGGCGGGCGGCGTTGTGGTGCTCGGGTGCGTGGTGCGGGCGGGTGAGGGGGAGTGGGAGTGGGGGTTCGGGGGTGTGAGCCCGGGGGTGGGACGCGGGTGTTGGCGGTGGTGCCTTGGCGGGGGGCTCGGGCGTATGCGGGGGTGGGGTGAGGGCCGGGGGTCATTCCGGTAGTTCGCCGGCGCGGGTACGGGCGCGGGCGGCTCGGTCCGAGACGTTGGCCCGGGTATAAGCGTGCGTCGTTGTAGTTCCCGCGGACGAACCGGGCAATCTCGGATTCGGCGTCCGCGAGGACGACGTCACCCGTGGCGATCGGCATGAAGTGCGCCCGGACGTCGGGCATGTCCCGCACGGCGGAACGGGCCGCCTGTTCCAGCGCGTGCGAGCCCGGCAGGGCCTTCGGCCGGACCAGGAAACCCTCTGGTGTCTGCTTGCCGCCGTGGATCTCGTACACCTGCGTGCCCACGACGACGTCGCCGATCCCGACGTCGTCCTTCAGGCTGCCGGTGACACCGACGAAGAACACGGCCTCGGGATGCAGCCAGTTGATGAGCTGTGAGGTGAGTGAGAGCGGCGGCCCGCTCGGCACCCATACCCAGTTCGGCGACGGCGACGTGCCAGGATGTGCCGGGCAGTCGGCCCTGTTCGACTCGGGTTCCGTCGCGGTGGACGAGCTCCTCCCGCTCCTCGATGTGCGCGCGGACGGCGGCGTATTCGAGGGGGAGTGCGGTCAGGACGAGAACAGTGGGCTGGGTCTCCGGCACACTCATAAGGTACGCCGGGGGAAGGGAATCGAGTGCCGGAACAGGACGTCACCGTCGGGCAGTTGCTGCTCGCCGAGTACCAGAGCGTCAAGGACGAGCAGAAGACCCGGATCGGATTCCGGGACAACCTGCTCTACGTGACGTTGGCCGTCGTCGCCGCCGTCATCGCCGCGGCCGCGCAGGCCAAACAGGCTTCGATGCTGCTCGCGCTGCCGCCGGTGTGCGTCGTGCTCGGGTGGACCTACCTCGTGAACGACGAGAAGATCTCCGCGATGGGTACATACGTACGTGAGGCTCTCGGGCCTCGCCTTGCGGCGCTGGCCCAACCGGGCGGCGGCTTCGAGGCGTTCGGCTGGGAGACCGCGCACCGCGGGGACGAGCGGCGCAGGTCCCGGAAGGCCGTCCAGATGGTGGTGGATCTGACGGCGTTCTGCGCCGTGCCGCTGGCCGCGCTGGTGGTGTTCTGGGTGGACGGCGGTGGTGGCGGGCTGCTCGTCGCCCTGTCGGTGCTGGAGGCGATCGCCGTGGCCGGGCTTGCTTCACAGGTCGTGTGGTACGCGAAGGGGGCGTGAACTTCCGTCTGACGCGCCCTACTTTTGACGTACGGTCACGAGCTGACCGACGGGGGCGAGCACGGGGTAGGGAACGGGCGGATGGAAACGGCGTTACTGACGGCCCTGGCCGAGGGCGCGGGCGGGGATCTCGGACGCCGGGCGGTGGAGAAGCTGGCGCGGGCGGTGGGGCTGGGTCCAGGGGCATCCGCCTGGGAAATCGCCGAGGCGATGACAGACCCGGCACGGCGGGAAGCCGTACGGGAGTGGGGCGAGGCCGTGGCCGACCTGCTCGCCGCCGATCCGCAGGGTGCCGGTGCCGTCGCGCGGGCCATGGAGCGGTACGCGCCGGGCAGCGGGGCATCCTGGTACGACGGCGACCACGCCGACTTCCGGGGCGGGGTGTTCTGCGCGAGGTGGTCGGCGTACAGGTCGTGATCCAGCAGGGCGGAGCCGCCGTACCCGAGGCGCTGGCCGCTCTGCCGCCGAGGTCCGGCGGATTCACCGGCCGGGAGGACGAGACGGCGGCGTTGCTGCGCGCCCTGGATCCGGACGGGGTGCCGTCGGCGGAGTCCCCGGCGGTCCTCGTTGCCGCCGTGTCCGGCCTCGGCGGCATCGGCAAGACAGCGCTCGCCGTCGAAACCGCGCACCTGGCCTGTGGGAAAGGCTGGTTCCAGGGCGGTGTGCTCTTCGTCGACCTGCACGGGTACGACAAGGAGCCGATCACCGCCTACCAGGCACTCCAGTCCCTGCTGCGGGCCCTCGGGGCCCGCCGGAGCACATCCCCGCCGCGGCCGACGACTGCGCGGCCCTCTACCGTTCGGTTCTCGCCGAGCGCGCGAGGGAACGCGGCGCAGCGTTGATCCTGGCCGACAACGCCTCGTCGCCGGAGCAGGTCCGCCCACTCCTCCCCGGCGACACCCGCCACCGCGTCCTGGTCACATCCCGCGACCGTCTGCCCCAACTGGGGGCGCGTCTCGTGCCCTTGGACCAGCTCACACCCGAGGCCGCGTACGAACTCCTCGACCTCGCCCTGAGGATCGCCGACCCCCACGACAGCCGCGTCAGGGAGGCCGCCGACGCGGCCGAGCGGCTCGCCGCCTTCTGCGGACACCTGCCGCTGGCCCTCCAGATCGCGGCCGCGCTGCTGGCGGAGGACCCCGACAAGCCGGTCGCGGAACTCGTCGGTGAACTCGCCGCGTCGCACGACCAGCTCGATCCCCTCGACGACGGCGACCGCAGTGTCCGCGCCGCCTTCGACCTCTCTTACCGCCGCCTGCCGCCCGAGCAGGCCCACCTCCTGCGCCTGATCGCCCTGGCGCCGGGGCCTGAAGTGAGCGACGAGGTCGTCGCCGCGCTGGTCGGAGCCGACGCCGCTCCGGTGCGTGACCTGAAGGCGCTGGCCCGTGCGCACCTCGTCGAGCGGGCGAGCGGGCGCGTGCGGTGGCGGTTGCATGACCTGGTGCGTGCGTTCGGGCTGGGTGTGGTAGCGGGGGATGCGGGTTTGAGGGAGGAGGGGGAGGCGGCACGGGAGCGGGTGCTGGGGTTCTACCACCGGTGGGCGAGGGCGGCCGATGGCCGGTTGCGCTGGCTGCCGCCGACGCCTTCACCCGCGCCGACGCCCCGGACGAAGCCGCCCAAGCCCGCACCTGGGCCGCCGATCTCGACGACACGTCCCCTCAACGCCCCCGCCCCACCACCCCCCGGACCCACCGATAAACCAACTCCGGCCGCCCCACCTGCCCGTACACAGGCGCCCGCTCGGCTCTACCCGCCTCCACCAGATGCTCCAGATACCGCCGGGCCGTGATCCGGGAGATGCCCACCGCCTCGGCGATCCCCGCCGCGGTCAGCCCCTCCTCCGCCTCCCGCAGCGCTCCCGTCACCCGCTCCAGCGTCGGCCCGCTCAGGCCCTTCGGCAGTGCCGCCGGGCCCGGTGCCCGCAGGGTCGCCAGTGCCCGGTCGACCTCGTCCTGGCCGCTCGCCTCGCCCGCCGCCGCGTGGAACTCGGCGTACCGCACGAGCCGGTCGCGCAGGGTCGCGAAGGTGAAGGGCTTCAGGACGTACTGGACGACACCCAGCGAGACGCCCTCCCGTACGACCGTCAGGTCCCGTGCCGACGTCACCGCTATCACGTCCGCCTGGTGGCCGGCGGCACGCAGCGAGCGGGCCAGCTGGAGGCCGTGCACGTCCGGCAGGTGCAGGTCGAGGAGCAGCAGGTCGACGGGCGTGCGCTCCAGCGCGCGGCGGGCCTCCGCGCCGGTGTGGGCCTTGCCGACGGCCGTGAAACCGGGGACGCGGTTGACGTACATGACGTGTGCGTCGGCGGCGACGGGGTCGTCCTCCACGACGAGGACGCGGATGGGCTGCTGCTCGGTCATACGTCGCCTCCGGGGACCGTGCTTCTCGCGACGGCGCCCACGTTTTCCTGGGCGCGGTTCTTCTGGCCGTCCCCCAACGGCAACCGCACCTCGAACTCCGCCCCGCCTCCGTCGGCCACCGCCACCGCCAGCGTCCCCCCGTGCCGGGTCGCCGCCTGCCGTACGAGCGCCAGGCCCAGCCCCCGCCCGCCCGGCCCCGCCGGCTTCGTCGAGAAGCCGCGCTGGAACACCGCCTCCGCGTGCGCCGGATCCACGCCCGCTCCCGTGTCCGACACCCGCAGGACCAGCTCACCGCCCGCGTCGCCCTCGGTGTACGCCGTCACCGTCACCCGCGCCCGTACGCTTCCCTGCGCCGCGTCCACCGCGTTGTCGATCAGGTTGCCGAGGATGGTCACCAGGTCCCGCGCGGGAAGCGACGGCGGCAGCAGGCCGTCGTCCAGGCAGCTGTCCTCCGAGACCACCAGTTCCACGCCCCGCTCGTTCGCCTGCGCCGTCTTGCCCAGCAGCAGGGCGGCCAGCACCGGCTCACTGACCGCCGCCACCACCTGGTCGGTGAGCGCCTGGGCGAGTTCGAGCTCGGCGGTGGCGAAGTCGACCGCCTCCTCCGCCCGGTCCAGCTCGATCAGCGACACCACCGTGTGCAGCCGGTTCGCCGCCTCGTGCGCCTGCGAGCGCAGCGCCTGCGTGAAGCCGCGCTCGGAGTCCAACTCGCCCATCAGGGACTGGAGTTCGGTCACATCGCGCAGGGTCACCACCGTGCCCCGGCGCTCACCGCCCGACACCGGCGAGGTGTTCACCACCAGCACCCGGTCCGCCGTCAGATGCACCTCGTCCACCCGCGGCTCCGACGACAGCAGTGCCCCCGTCAGCGGCGCCGGCAGTCCCATTTCGGCCACGGACCGGCCGATCACGTCCTCCTCGGAGGCCACGCCCAGCAGCTCCCGCCCGCCGTCGTTGATGAGTGCCACCTTGTACTGCCCGTCCAGCATCAGCAGCCCTTCGCGTACGGCGTGCAGCGCGGCCTGATGGTAGTCGTGCATCCGGCTCAGCTCGGCCGCGTTCATGCCGTGCGTGTGGCGGCGCAGCCGGGCATTGACCACGTACGTGCCGACCGCACCCAGCGCGAGCGCGCCGGCCGCGACGCCGAGCAGGGCCGTCAGCTGGGCCTGCACCCGCTTGGTGATCTCCTCGACCCTGATGCCGGCGCTGACCAGTCCGATCACCCGCTCGTTGTCGTCCTTGACGGGAGTGACCGCGCGCATGGACGGGCCGAGCGTGCCCGTATAGGTCTCCGTGAAGGGCTCGCCCTTCAGAGCGGGCTCGATGTGGCCGCGGAAGCGCTGGCCGATTTCCGCCGGGCGGGGGTGGGTCCAGCGGATGCCCTGCGGGTTCATGATCGTGATGAAGTCGACCTCGGTGTCGCGCATGACCCGCAGCGCGTACGGCTGGAGCTCGGCCGTGGGGTCGGAGGTGCCGATCGCCTCCCGCACCGAGGGCGAGTCCGCGACCGAGCGGGCCACGGCCAGGGCCTGCCGGCGCGCCGCGTCCTCGGCCTGGCTGCGGTCGCTGACGTACGTGAACAGCGCGTATCCGGCGACGACCACCGCTATCAGCACGGCCTGCATGGCGAAGAGCTGGGCGGCCAGGCTGCGGGGGCGGGGGACGTGGACGTGCATGCCGTCAGTCTGCCTCGTGGCTGATTGTGAACTAAATGAACGGAAGGGTGACCGCCCTCACACGGCGGGAGATAGTCACGGCATTCCCCTAGAACCCCCGGACGTGAGCCGCACGCCGGTAAGGCCGACGACGTCGTCAAGGAGGGCCGCCGTGACCAGCGCAGCCGATAGGGCACCTGCCGCACCCAAAGCCAAGCGGGACCGGACCCACTATTTGTACATCGCGGTGATCATCGCGGTCGCCGCCGGCATCACCGTGGGTCTGGTCGCACCGGACTTCGCGGTGGAGCTGAAGCCGATCGGCACCGGCTTCGTGAACCTGATCAAGATGATGATCTCGCCGATCATCTTCTGCACCATCGTCCTCGGTATCGGCTCGGTGCGGAAGGCCGCCAAGGTCGGCGCGGTCGGCGGTATCGCGCTGGTGTACTTCACGATCATGTCGCTGGTCGCGCTGGGCATCGGCCTGGTCGTCGGCAACATCGTGGAGCCGGGCACGGGCCTGGCCGTGACCGACGCGGTCAAGGAGGTCGGTCACGCGCAGGTCGACGCGGAGGCGAAGGACACCACCGAGTTCCTGCTCGGCATCATCCCGACCACGATCGTCTCGGCCTTCACCAATGAGTCGGTCCTGCAGACCCTGCTGATCGCCCTGCTCGCCGGCTTCGCGCTGCAGGCCATGGGCTCGGCGGGCCAGCCGATCCTGCGCGGTATCGAGCACATCCAGCGGCTCGTCTTCCGCATCCTCGCCATGGTGATGTGGGCGGCCCCGATCGGTGCCTTCGGCGCGATCGCCGCGGTCACCGGTTCCGCGGGCGTGGAGGCGCTCAAGAGCCTCGCGGTGCTGATGCTCGGCTTCTACGTCACCTGCGTGCTCTTCATCTTCATCGTGCTCGGTGCGCTGCTGCGGATCGTCGCCGGACTGAACATCCTCACGCTGTTCAAGTACCTCGGCCGTGAGTTCCTGCTGATCCTGTCCACCTCCTCCTCCGAGTCGGCGCTGCCGCGTCTGATCGCGAAGATGGAGCACCTGGGCATCAGCAAGCCGGTGGTCGGCATCACCGTCCCGACCGGCTACTCCTTCAACCTCGACGGCACCATGATCTACATGACCATGGCGTCCCTGTTCATCGCCGACGCCATGGGCACGCCGATGTCGGTCGGTGAGCAGATCCCGCTGCTGCTGTTCCTGCTGGTCGCCTCGAAGGGCGCGGCGGGTGTCACCGGTGCGGGTCTCGCCACCCTGGCGGGCGGCCTCCAGTCGCACAAGCCCGCCCTGGTGGACGGCATCGGCCTGATCGTCGGCATCGACCGCTTCATGAGCGAGGCGCGCGCCCTGACCAACTTCGCGGGCAACGCCGTCGCCACGGTGCTGATCGGCACCTGGACGAAGGAGATCGACCGCGAGCGGGTCGACCAGGTCCTCGCCGGGCAGCTCCCGTTCGACGAGAAGACCCTCCTCGACCACGACGACGACGCCGCCGCCGAGGACGCCGTCCCCGAGCCGGGCAGCGAGAAGGAACTGGCCAAGGCCTGACAGAGCAGGGACGGGCCCGGCCTGAACCCGGGCCCGTCCCATCGACTCCGGGCGGCTGAGGTGCTCCCCCGTCGCTCAGCCGCCCGGTCGACCCTTCTCCTCGCTCGGCTCCGCCACCGGCCCGGTGGCACCGAGGGCGGGCCCGCCCGCCCCGGGGGCGGGCGGGCGCACAGCCGCCCGCCGGGGGCGGACAGCAGGGCGCGGGGCGCCCGCAGGGCCGCCGCCCCCCCC
>NZ_JBEOVF010000082.1:0-32739 GCF_040295365.1 Streptomyces sp. NPDC002838
CGGAGCGGATGCGGGCCGCGGGTCAGGCGGTCCTGGACCGGTACGCCAACCTGCGGACCGCGTTCGTCAGCGACACCACCGGTGAACCCGTCCAGCTCGTCGTCGACGATGTCCGACTGCCCTGGCGGCAGACCGACCTGAGCGACCTCCCCGAGGAGGAGCGGGAGGCGGCCTACGAGCGGATCCTGGCCGAGGACGACCGCACCCACTTCGACCTGGACAGGCCGCCGCTGGTGCGCATGACCCTGGTGACCATGGGACCGGACCGGGCCGAACTGGTCTTCACCGCCCACCACGTCCTCGTGGACGGCTGGTCGCTGCCGTTGCTGATGCAGGATCTGCTGCGCCTGTACGGCTCCGACGGGGACCCGTCGGTGCTGCCGCGTGCCCGGGGCTTCCGCGAGTTCCTGTCCTGGCTGGCCCAGCAGGACCACGAAGCGGCCGCCCGCGCCTGGGCCGAGGAACTCGACGGACTCGACGAACCCACCTTGCTGAGCCCGGACACCACGGCCGAGCAGGCGGATGGGGAGGACGGCGAGGACAACGAAGGCAGGGGCAGCGAGGGCAGCGAGGGGATCGGACAGCTCGAAGTGCCGCTGTCCTTGGAGACGTCCCGCGAACTGGAGCGGCAGGCCGCCGAGCTGGGCGTCACCCTGAACACCGTCGTCCAGGCGGCCTGGGCCGTGCTGCTCGGCCGGCTCACCGGGCGCCAGGACGTGGTGTTCGGCACCACGGTGTCCGGCCGTCCGCCCGCCGTCACGGACGTCGACACCATGGTCGGCCTGTTCATCAACACCCTTCCCGTACGCGTGACATGCGCCCCCGGGGACACCTTCGCCCAGATCCTGACGCGGCTCCGGGACCGCCAGGCCGTCCTGCTCGACCACCACCACTACGGTCTCGCGCAGATCCAGCAGGACACCGGCCTGAGCACCCTGTTCGACACCCTCGTCGGATTCCAGTCGTATCCGGTCGACCGGGCGGGCCTCACCGAGGCGAACACGACCGCGGGGATCGCGTTCACCGGCATCACCTCGGAGGGCGGCACCCACTACCCGCTCGGCGTGATCGGCAGCTCCGAACCCCGCCTTCGCGTGGCCATGCAGTACCAGCGCCACACCTTCGACCACGCCACCGTCGAGACCATCGCCGACCGGCTCGGACACGTCCTGCGCAGCCTCGCGGCCGACCCGGACCTGGCCGTCGGCACGGTCGAGGTGCTGACACCGGCCGAACGCGAGCGGCTCATCGGTGGGTTCAACGACACGGCGGCGGCGCTGCCCGAAGCCATCATTGCGGAACTCTTCGCGCACCAGGTGGCGAAGGCTCCGGACGCCGTCGCGGTCATCGACAACGACGAGACGCTGACCTACCGGGAGCTCGACGTCCGGTCGAACCGGCTGGCGCGCCGGCTGCTGCGGGCCGGGGTGCGGCCGGAGTCCGTGGTGGCCGTGGCGCTGCCGCGCTCGGCGGCGCTGGTGGTGGCATGGCTGGCCGTGCTCAAGGCGGGCGGCGCGTATCTGCCCGTCGACCCCGGCTACCCGGACGAGCGGATCACGTACCTGCTCGCGGACTCCGGGGCCGGCGTGGTCCTCGCGGACGCGACGACGGCCGCGGGCCTGCCCGAACAGTCCGTTCCCGTGCTCCGCCCGGACGATCCCGGGGGCGCCGAGGCCCTGACCGGCTCCGACGGCGCCGCGCTGACCGACGCGGAGCGCGGGTGGCCGCTGTCGGGCGCGGGCACCGCGTACGTCATCTACACCTCCGGGTCCACCGGCACCCCGAAGGGCGTCGTGGTGTCGCACCGCGGTCTCGCGGGCTTCGCGGGGGCCGCCATGGAGCAGTACGCGGTCGGCCCCGGTGACCGGGTCCTGCAGTTCGCCTCGCCCAGCTTCGACGCCTCCGTCCTGGAACTGTGCTCCTCGCTGCTCAGCGGGGCGACGCTGGTGACGGGTGAGGAGGGGCCGCTGGTCGGCGAGCGCCTCGCCGAGGTCCTCGCCGAGCGGCGCATCAGTCACACGCTCATCCCGCCCGCGGCGCTGGCCACCGTGCCGCCCGGGACGGCCGAGGCCCTGCCGGACCTGCGCACGCTGATCGTCGGCGCCGAGGCCTGTCCGCCCGATCTCGTGGCGCGGTGGGCGCCCGGACGCCGGTTGATCAACTCGTACGGGCCGACGGAAGCCACGGTGGTCGCCACCTGGACGGGCCCGCTGAGCCCCGGCCCGGCCGCCCCGCCGATCGGCCGCCCGGCGGGTGCCACTCGCGTGTACGTCCTGGACGCGGCCCTGCGACTCGTCCCGCCGGGAGTGACCGGGGAGTTGTACGTGGCGGGTCCCGGCCTCGCCCGCGGCTATCTGAACCGGCCCGGTCTTACCGCCGACCGGTTCCTGGCCGACCCGTTCGGCGGGCCGGGGGAGCGGATGTACCGCACCGGTGACCTGGTCCTGTGGGGGGAGGACGGCCAGCTGCGGTTCACCGGACGGGCCGACGACCAGATCAAACTCCGCGGCTTCCGCATCGAACCCGGCGAGATCGAAGCGGCGCTCCTGACGCACCCCGGCGTCGCGCAGGCCGTGGTGGTCGCCGACGGCCCGACCGGCGGCCGACGCCTCGTGGCGTACGTGGTGCCGGCCGCGGGCCGAACCGGGGAAGCCGACGGCGAACACCCGGCGGACACCGGGACTCTCGCCGCCGGGCTGCGGTCGCATCTGCGCGAACGGCTGCCGGAACACATGGTGCCGTCCGTGGTGGTGGCCATCGACGAGGTGCCCCTGACGCCCAACGGCAAGCTGGACCGGCGCGCCCTCCCGGCGCCGGACCACACCGGGCCGGCGGCCGGAAGGGCCCCGCGGAACTCGCGCGAAGAGCTCCTGTGCGGCCTGTTCGCCGAGGTGCTCGGCCTCGACCGGGTCGGAGCCGACGACGACTTCTTCGGCCTCGGCGGACACTCGCTCCTCGCCACCCAGCTGGTCAGCCGTATCCGCACGGTGCTCGGCGTCGAGACCTCGCTCCGGCGGGTGTTCGAGTCGCCGACCGTCGCCGAGCTGGCCGCCGAGCTGGCGGCCGACGGCGACGCCGCCGAGTCGGGGGACCCGTTCGCGGCCGTGCTGCCGATCAGGACGAGCGGGGACAAGGAGCCGCTGTGGTGGATCCACCCGGGCAGCGGGCTGTGCTGGATCTACCTCGGATTCGCCGGACGGCTGCCCGCGGACCGACCGGTCTACGGCATTCAGGCGAAGGGCTTCGACGGGGTGACACAGCCGCCCGAGTCGATCGACGCCATGGTCGCCGACTACGTCGAGGAGATCCTCGCGGTACAGCCCGAGGGCCCCTTCCACCTCCTCGGGCTCTCCCTCGGCGGCACCCTCGCCCATGCCATGGCCGCCGAGTTCCAGCGGCGAGGGCACGAGGTGGCGCTTCTCGCCCTCCTCGACAGCGTTCCCAGCACCTTCTTCGAACGCTACGAGCCGCCCCACGCCGACGACATCCGCGCCTACTTCGGCGAGCACCTCATCAGCCCCGGCAGCGCCGGTGACCAAGCTACGTTCGTGGACAACGCGGTCTCCGTCGTCGTCGGCCACACCACGATGCTGCGCAGTTTCACGTCGCCGACTTACCACGGCGACGCGCTGTTCTTCAACGCGACGGCTGAAGGAGACGGCTCGTACTCGGACCTGTGGCGCAGTCACATCACTGGTGCCATAAGGGAGTACGACATCGACAGCACGCACCAGGACATGTACCTGCCCGTACCCGCCGACGAGATCTGCGCGGTGGTCGGCCGCGCGCTCGACGACGCGGCAGGGGGCTCCGTGACGGAGAGCTGACCCGGCGCCGACGGCGTGGTGCGGGTCACCCCGCACCACGCCGCACGCAACGGACGAAACGGACAGCGCAACGAACACGCGCTCAGCACCGTCGCACGCAACGATCGTGTGTGGATGCGCAACGTTGCTGCATTACGGGCGGGAACTGACAGCTCATAGAGTCATGCGCTGTATGTGGCGTGGCGGGGACTGCCTGCTCGGTGGTTCCCGCTTCCTGTGTGGACCGCCGCGGCTCCCTGCCACTTCGACCGGCAGCAATGAAGGAGCCAGCGTGTGCTCGATCAGGGCGCACCCCCGTAGACCGCCCCAGCCCTCCGGGCACGGTGGGCCTTGGCACTCGACTGATGCGGCGCAAGTCGGCGGAAAGCTTGGTCGCTAAAGGCCAAGGCCGTAAAGTTACGACTTCGGAGGCGCTGACAAGTACGCGCTGATCTGCGGCGACTGCGGACGTGAGAAGCGGAGCCCCGGTAGAACTGGCAGTCGACCAGGACAGCCGTTCACAGCACCGGAGGCTCCGCTGTCCGATCAGTGTGTCATCACGCGTGAAATCACGGTAGCCAAGGGCTTGTTCGCCCCAGGGTACCTGGGGGAACTCACCCTGATGCCAGGGTTACGGTCCTGGCGAAGGAGAGCCACCAGCACCATGGCAGCACCCCGTAAATACCCCGACGAGCTCCGCGAGCGCGCCATCCGCGAGGTCCGCGCCACCGGCCGGCCGATCGCCCGCGTCGCGAAAGATCCTGGCATCCATAAAGAGGCCCTGCGCGGTTGGGTCCGCCAGGCCGAGGCCGACAGCGGCGAGCGGGATGACCGGCTCACCACAGCCGAGCGCGAGGAACTCAGGCAACTCCGCAGGAAGAACGCCGAGTTGAAGCGGGCGAATGAGATCCTGAAAGCCGTCGGAGTGTTTTTGTCCAGGAGATCGACCGTCCTCGGACGAGGCCGAGCTGGGGGTGCCCCTCTGGGGGAGATCGACCACCTGCGCGAGAGGGGCCTCGGGGTCGATCCCGTCTGCCGGGTTCTTGAGCTGTCGCCGTCGACGTACTTCGCCCGCAAGAAGCGGCCGAAGTCGGCCCGCCGGCTCCGAGACGAGCAGCTCATGCCGCTGATCGAGCAGATCCATGCGGAATCGGGCGGCACCTACGGTGCCCGGCGGATCACCCGGGCCCTGCGCCGCAGGGGCGTCGACGTGGCCCGCTGCACCGTCGAGCGGCTGATGGCCGAGCTGGGCCTGGAGGGCGTGATCCGTGGTCAACGCCGGCGGACCACCGTGGCGGAGCCGTCGGCGCCCCGCCCGCCGGACCTGGTCGACCGCGATTTCACCGCCTCCCGGCCGGATCAGCTGTGGGTGGCGGACATGACGCAACGCCGGTAAGTTAGCCGCCCTTTCGAGGGATTGACGGCACGAGGGAGCCCCGGTGGGACTGGGTTTCGACCAAGAAGACCCCGTCCGTGCCGAGGCTCCCATGTCCGCTCATCCTGCCACCGTTCCCGCTGCCCGATTGAGGCTGAAGCCGTCGGGCTCCCCTCACCCATTAGATGATCTAGGCCTGGGAGCCCTGCCGCAGCTGCTGTCTCCCGACCTCGTGGATCAGGTGATCGCCGACTGCGGGCGCCGGGAACGGCGGGTGCGTGCCCTGCCGGCCCGCGTGACCTTGTACTTCGTCCTCGCTCTGTGGCTGTGCCCGGCCGCCGGCTATCCCGAGGTGCTGCGGATGCTGTTCCAGCAGCTCACCGAGCAGCTGCGGGCCGGAGCACTGCGGATCCCTTCCGCCGCGGCCGCGGTGCAGGCCCGCCGCCGGCTCGGCCCGGCCCCGCTCAGAGCCCTGTTTCGGCGTCTGCGCGGCCCTCACAGCGATCCCGGCGCCCCGGGGATGTCGGCCTTCGGATGCGACCTGGCTCTGCTGAAGGTGTCGGTGGACGGCACCCGCCTGGACGTCGCAGACACCCCGGCCAACCGGAAGGCGTTCGGCGACCCGCCGCGCGGCCGCTTCGGCTCCGGACGCTATCCGCAGATCCGGGTGCTGATGCTGATTGCCAGCGGGACAAGGGCCGTGCTCGAGGCGGTGTGGGGGCCGTGGTCGGTCGGCGAACTTCCGCTGCTGGACAAGCTCATGCAGACCGGGGCCGTGCGCCGGGGCATGCTGGTGCTGGCCGACCGGTACTTCACCGGCTTTCCCCAGGTGTCGCAGATCGTCCGAACCGGCGCCCACCTGATCTTCCGCACCCCTTCCCGGCGCAAGCTGCCGGTGTTCACCGAGCTTGCAGACGGCTCCTACCTGTCGGTCCTGCCCGGCCCGGTCTACTCGGGCAAGGGCGACTGGCGCCGCAGTGCCCGCGAGCGCGGACGCCGCCTGGGACTGCGGGCTCGCCAGGAGCAGGGCATCCGGATCCGCGTCATCGAGGCCGAGGTCACCGTCATCCCCGAGCACGGCGAGCCCCGCACCGAGCCCTACCGACTGATCACCACCCTGCTCGATCCCAAGCAGGCCCCCGCCGAGCAGATCGCGCGGCTCTATGCGGAACGCTGGGAGGCCGAGATGTGTCAACCACAGTGCACTCATAAATGGGAACTGGCTGTTTGATCTCCGTCTTGGGCCGGGATGGGTGGTTCGGTGTCGGTCCAGCGGTGTCGGGTGTACCAGCCGGGCGGTCGGATGCGTCGCTCGCGGAGTTCGGCGAGTTGGGTGGGTCCGGCGTGGAGGATCCAGCGGTGGGGGCGCCGGGATTCCTTGCGGGCGTTGACCCAGCCGCGGTAGATCCATGAGTAGAGGGTGACTGCGGGCATGTCGAGTTCGGCGGCGAGGTCTTCCAGCCACCATTCATCGCGGCAGGGTTCTTCGCCGGGTGGCGGGGCCGCTCGGGTGCGGGCGGGTGGCGGCAGGCAGCCAAGTTCGCGCAGGATCTCCTTGACCGCGCTGGCGCTGATCCGGTTCCCGCGTCCGCGGGCCGGGCGGAAGCCGTCTGCGTGCAGGCGCCGGGCGAACGCTTCGGCGCGGTGTCCCTGCCCGGCCAGCTCGCGGACACGCTCCTTGATCTGCGGGAAGTAGCTGAGCTGTTGCAGGAGGGCGACGGGGCGGGCGGTCTCGCCTGTGGTGGTCCTCCCGCCGGCCCAGGTGATGGTGACGGTGACTCGTTCGCTGGTGCCCAGCACGGTGATGGCGAACTGCTCCACGAGCGCGCGAATGATCTCTTTGCGGTCGGCGGTGGTCGTCGTTGGCGCTCTCCACAGGCCCTCGATGTCCTCGGCCAGCGCGGTGATGGCCTGCTGCTCGGCAGCGGTAAGGGTGCGCGGACGGGTCAGGTTGAAGCGGTCGTACTCCTCCTGCAGCATCTGCTGGGCGGCAAGGGCCTGCTCCCAGTCCTTTTCCAACTGCCGTACTACCAGGCGGTTTTCGGGCTCGGCGAGGCGGTAGCAGCGCCGGGCCCGGTCGGCGCTGAGCGCGGCGCGTTCCAGCCGCTGGGACCAGATCTTCTCCAGCTTGGCCCGCTCCGCCAGGACCTGCTCGGCCGCGCGTAAGGAGACCTGAAGCGCGGCCGGGGCCAGCGCGGCCAGGACATGGGCGGTGACGAAGGTGTCCACGCAGGCCCCGTTCAGTGCCTGGCAGCGCTCCCCGGTCCCGTAGTCGGTCATCTGCCGGGCGCACACGTAGTCGGGGCGGGTGCTGCCTGCCTGTTGGTGGTAGCGCACGGTCATGCGCTTGCCGCAGCGGCCGCATCGCACCAGCCCGGCCAGCAGCGCGGGGCCGCTCCGGACCGTGCCGGGGGTTTCGGCCCGGGCGGCGTTGGCCGCGAGCCGGGACAGGTTGGCCCGGTACTGCTCGACGGTGATGTAGGCGGGCAGTGCGTCGGGGATGAACACCAGCCACTCGTCCTCACCGCGCACCACCCTGCCGGTGGAGGGGCGTCCCGGCTGCTGTCGGCGGTGCTCGACGCGGCGGCGCCCGTAGGCGTAGATCCCGGCATAGACCGGACTGTGCAGCATGCACTGCAACGTCATCCGGTTCGGCCGCCGCCACTCCAGCTCGCCCTTGTCGGGGCCCCGGCGCAACCGGATGACCGCGAACGCATCCGGGCCGCCGTCGAACTCGACGACTGGGCCCGCGCCGAGGCCCTGCCCTCCGAAGAAGAGATCTCCCGCGTCCGCCACCTGATCAACCGGATCCGCAGCGGCATGGACGACCTCGACACCGGTGAACGCGAACAGATCCACGACGCCGTCACCCTCGTCCGCCGGCACCGCACCGTCATGCTCGGCATGCCCCGCATGCGCGTCACCCCGCTCGACGCCCGCCAGGAGAAGCAGAGTTGAGTCACCAACCGGAACTTGCCATGCACGCCGGACGCCGAGCCGACTCCGATCGACGACGCACCCGCGTCCAAGACGCTCTCCGCCAGGCCCAGGCCGCCGGATCAGAGATCACCGCCAGCTCCATCGCTCGCGCGGCAAAAGTCGACCGGTCCTTCCTCTATCGCCACCCCGACCTGCTGGAACAGATCCACACCGCACAGAGGCAAGCTCCCGATCCCACGACAGACAACACATGCGTCAGCCGGGCGTCCCTGCACGCCGAGCTCCTGGCCGCCCGGCACCGCACCGCCCGGCAGGCCGCCCGGATCCACCAGCTTGAGCAGAAGTTCTCCGAACACCTTGGCCGCCAGACCTGGCACGACAGCGGGCTCGGCGCCCCCTCCGACATCGACACCCTCAACCAGAAGATCACTCACCTGGAACAGCAGGTCATCGACATCCGCCTGCAACTCGAGGAACGGGAACAAGACCTCGCTGCCGCCCGCGGCGAACCGCGAACTCATGGCCCAGATCAACACCGCCCGCCCCGCCCCATGAGCCATGCACCACAGGTGTCGGACACAGGAGATGCCCGACAACCCCGCACCGACCTGCGAAGACTCACGAGTTGAAGCCACAGCGACGAAACGACCCCGAGAGAACAGGCCCCACTCCGCCCTCGACTACGTACCGCCCGCCGAGTACGAACGCGACTGGTGGCGACAACAGGAAGCCACCCCGCAGTCCGCCTGAATCAAGATCGCCGGACTCTACGAAAGTCGGCAGCTCACTTCGGCCGGTTCAACACCTCCAGGCAGGACCGGTGGGTATTCGGCGACCGGGAGACCGGCCGCTATCTCGCCAAGTTCGCCTGGACAAAGATCGTCAGGCATCAGCTGGTCATCAAGGGGGCGTCCGTGGACGACCCGGCGCTGACCGAGTACTGGGCCTCGCGGCGACGCAGGAACAAGCCCCGTTGAGCCCGTCCTGGTTGCACCTGCTTCAGGGGCAGCACAGGCGGTGCCCTCTATGCGGAAGCCTTCTCCTGCATGCCGACCAGGAGCCGCAAAGCCCCCAGGAATGGGAGCAGTGGCTACGGACGACCCGGACGGCGGTGCGCGGCAACGCGCTCACCCTCATCCCGGACGCAGGCCAGCCGGACGATCGTGTCGCCTTCCGACTGATTCACGTCCACTGCCACCGCTGGCGCGGTAGCCGTGGTCCGGCAAATCTGGCTGCCCGTGGGCCTTCAGAGTCTGCTTGAGCCGGATGCGGTTAACGCCGCCCGTCCGGTTCTGAGGGGGGTGCGGCGCAGCAATGCGCCGCACCTACCCGACAACACGAGAGCGCCTACTACGCCCTGCGCCACACCATCCTGCACGGACGCGTCCTGCGCTCACACGACCCGGCCGGCGTCGAGCAGGAGGTGTGGGCTCTGCTCACCCTCTACCAGGTTCTGCGCCGCACCATGGTCCAGGCGGCGGAGTCCCAGCCAGGCACCGATCCCGACCGCTGCGGCTTCACCGTCGCCCTCCAGACCGCCCGTGACCTCGACGGTGATCGCTCTCCTGCCGCCGCCGGCGCCGGAGCCCGCACTGCCCACGACCACGGTCCCCCAGTACGTCGGCCCCGGCCAGACCAGCAACCGCATGACACGTGTGCTCACCATCCTGCAGGCAGAACCGGAACGGCTCTGGCGCTCAAGGGAGATCGCCGAACTCCTCGGCGACGTCACCCTCGTCGCCACCTACCGACAACTCGCCCGCTGGACCAAGAAGGGAATGATCAAGAGGGTCCGCACGGGACGCTACGCGGCAGTCGCACCGGAAACGACCCCCTTGCGTGACCTGCAGAAACGCTAACTACCCGGCCTTAGGGAAACTTCACGTAGTCTTTTGCCAGCGGCTGGCCGCGTAGCGGGATGTACTCGAAGTGACGTAGGAGCGGGTCGGTAGTCATCCGTCAAGACGGCACGACATAAGGGCTGAGACATGAGGGAACACGGCGTTGCTGCGAGCGAACTGCTAGCTCAGGAGGAGGTTGAACTGCTGAGGCGGGCACTCCTGGAATGGGGCGGGCCGGCTTGGTGCAGCGATCAGCTCGCCGCTGGTATGGGATTCGCGGGAATGCAGGATCTGTTCGATCAATGTCGCAGGCTACGGGGCGCGTTGAGAGATGATCTGCAGCTTGTTCCAGCGGATTGGGCGCGCCTTTTATTAGCTACAGAGATCGTTTTCGTCAGTGACCTTGCGGGCTCCGGAGTCGAATGGTCGACGACCACGGCGATCAGTGACGAGCCAGCCATCAGGACGCTGCGATCGATCCAACGGAAGCTGTCCAAGGTCGTCGGTCACTATTACGGCAAGGTGCCGAACGATGACGAGAGCTAGTGTGATGCGCCAGAAATGACGAGACTAAGTATGTTTCAGGTTTCAGAGTGCGAGATGTGGCGTTCTGTCGGTCTTGTCACGCTGGAGTTCGCCGGCGGCGGCGAGGGTCTGCACCATGAATTTCATAGTGGACAGCAGCTCGCCGGTGCGCGGGTAACGGGCAGTGAGGTCCATCGCGGAGAACGCACCGTCGTGGATGCGCAGCGCCACCTGGTTGCGGTGGAGGACGTCGAGCACGTCGAGGATGTGCCCGGTGCCGCGCACGAGGCGGAACATCTCGGAGATGTGCACGGTGTCGCCCGGCCGCGTGTAGGTGAGCAGTTCGCGGAACCTTGGCCGCTGGAGGGGGTGGAGGTGACTGGAGGTGCCCGGGTCCTCCTCAAAGACGACCGGGTCCTCGATCCCGGCCTCGTCTAGGACGAGGTTCTGCCGGGCCGTTGACTGCTGGTCGGTCGAGACCCGCTTGTAGACCATGGTTCGCCACCGAAGGCACCTTCCGTACGGAGGTTCGGACCGTATCTGTCGTCAAACCCTGTCAGCAATCACCATCGGATCTGATTAGATTCGCGCCGCTCCGCGAACCCCCGGATTGCACGGGTTCATTGGACGCATCGGCCCCCTGTCGCCAAACGATCGTTTGCCGACAGGCGCAAGCTGGCCGACAAGCAGCCCGGGGGGATCGAGGATCGGGGCGTTGCGGTGATGACCTACGAGCCCCCACTGACTGCGGAGCTGGCCCGATGCGTGGCCGCCGCTGTGGAGCCCCGGTCCTCGCCGACCGGTCCCGGCTTTACGCCTACCGGAGATACTGACGTCCTCCAGTACTCGGTGGTACCGTATAGTGGTGCTCGGTAGCACGCAGTACCGGCAGGGCTGAGGAGCACCCGCGATGGACGACCTGACTGAGATGTTGAAGGGCACGCTCGAAGGATGTGTGCTCGAAATCATCGGCAACGAGGAAACCTACGGTTACGCCATCACCCGTCAGCTGAACGAGCTCGGCTTCACCGACGTCATCGAGGGGACGGTGTACACCATCTTGCTGCGACTGGAGAGGAACGGACTCGTCCAGGTGACCAAACGACCATCCGGGGTCGGTCCGCCGCGCAAGTTCTACGCGCTCAACGACGCCGGACGCGAAGAACTCTCGAAGTTCTGGGCGAAATGGCAGTACGTCTCATCACGCATCGACAGGCTCAAGGAGGGCGGGAGATGAACTTCTGGGAGAAGGTCACAGGCAGCGATCTCACCAGGGAATGGAAGGCGTTCGAAGCCCGGGCCGAGACCCTGCCGGACGACTACCGGGCGGCGTGGGGACAGATCATCGCCCACCTCTTCCCCTACGGGGACTTCACCGGCCGCAACCTGATGCCGATCCTCGACGCCGCCCTGGGGCTGCTCGAAGTAGCAGCGGCGGACGGACAGAGCGTCCACGAGGTGCTCGGCGAGGACATCCGAGGCTTCTGCACCGCGCTTGCCGGTGGAGAAGGGGCTCGAACCTATCGCGACCGGTGGCGCGAGCAGTTGAACAGGAACGTCGCTAGGAAATTGAGCCGGCTGGGAGGCTGACGTGAGCATCCAAGACATCATCGAGGGAAAGAAACAGTGGCGGGCGCACGTGGCTCGGGTCAAGGCTCTTCCGCCGGACTATCAGATCGTCTACAAGGAGATGCAGAGGTACCTGTTCAAGGTCGGACCGATCAGCCTGCCTGACGGGCCCCTGCTCCCCGGGATCGTCGACTTCTTCGAGGAGGGCGTCGCCACAGGCAAGGGAGTCTTGGAACTCATCGGCACCGACGTCGCCGCGTTCTGCGACGACCTGATCAAGGACTCTCCCACCTACGCGGACGTCTACCAGGAATCCATTAGCGGGGAACCTGGCGCGGACGAGAAGTGACACCCGTCGCTCCATGCCAGCGGGCGTAGCCCGCCCGAGCGGTTCGTTTGCCTCGGCGCAGCGCAACCAGGCGCTGGCCGATTGGCTACCAGAAACTGCCGCAGATCCTGTCCACGGAGGTGGTCGAGCAGGTCGGCGAGACCTGACTCAGCCGCGCCAATGTCGGCAACCTCCTCGGAGCAGCAGTCCAAGCGAGGGGGCCCGCGTCTTCACCGCCCGGCCGCGGGCCGAGATCGAGGGCACTGCGTAACCGTCGAGCAGCACCCTCGCGCTCACTCCTCGCCCTCTTCGTCCTCATCCAGCCGCTGGCGCTGTAGCGCACCCGTCTCGCCGACGCGCCGCATCCCTTCATCCAAGCCTCAACGGGAGTACCCATGCCCTTTTCTGTCATGCCTGCATCAAGGCAGAGCGACCGGCAGTCGCCCGCTGCCGTCTCCGTCGTGGGACTGCGCAAGTCATATGGCGACAAGGTGGTCCTGGACGGCATCGACCTGCGGATTCCGGCCGGTTCCGTGTTCGCCCTGCTCGGTCCGAACGGCGCCGGCAAGACCACCTTGGTGCAGATCCTGTCCACGCTCATTGCCGCCGACGGCGGGCAGGCCCAGGTCGCGGGCCACGACGTCGCCGCCTCGCCCGGAGGGGTCCGCGCGGCGATCGGCGTCACCGGCCAGTTCTCGGCCGTGGACAACCTGATCACCGGTGAGGAGAACATGCTCCTCATGGCGGACCTGCATCACCTGTCGAAGGCCGAGGGGCGGCGGGTGACCGCGGAGCTCCTGGAGCGCTTCGACCTCACCGACGCCGCGAAGAAGCCCGCCTCCGCCTACTCCGGCGGTATGCGACGCCGTCTGGACATCGCCATGACGCTGATCGGCAGTCCGCGGATCATCTTCCTCGACGAGCCGACGACCGGACTCGACCCGCGCTCCCGGCACGCCACGTGGGGGATCATCCGCGCACTGGTCTCCGGTGGCGTCACCGTCTTCCTCACCACCCAGTACCTGGAGGAGGCCGACGAACTCGCAGACCGGATCGCGGTGCTGAACGACGGCAAGATCGCCGCCGAGGGCAGCGCCGGCGAGCTCAAGCGCCTCGTTCCCGGCGGGCACGTCCGGCTGCGCTTCACCGACCCGGCCGCCTACAAGGCCGCCGCCACCGCGCTGGACGAAGCCGCCGGGGACGACGAAGCCCTCACGCTCCAGGTCCCCAACGACGGCAGCCAGCGTGAGCTGCGCGCCATCCTCGACCGGCTGGAGGCCGCGCACATCGAGGCCGACGAGCTGACCGTGCACACGCCCGACCTCGACGACGTGTTCTTCGCCCTGACCGGCGGTGTCGGCGTCCTCGCCCAGGCCAAGGAGGCCACCCGATGAGCTCCTTCTCCCTCGCCGTGCGCGACTCGACCACGATGCTGCGGCGCAACCTGTTGCATGTGCGGCGCTATCCGTCCATGACGCTGAACCTGCTCCTGACGCCGATCATGATCCTGCTGCTGTTCGTCTACATCTTCGGCGATGTGATGAGCGCGGGCATCGGCGGGAACGACCGCTCCGACTACATCGCCTACCTCGTGCCGGGGCTCATGATGATGACCATCGGCAGCACGGTGATCGGGGCCGCGATGTCGGTCTCCATCGACATGACCCAGGGTCTCATCGCCCGCTTCCGCACCATGGCGATCTTCCGGGGCTCCCTGTTCATCGGGCATGTCGTCGGCAGCGTGCTCCAGGTGGTCGCCAGTCTGGTGATCGTCGGCGCCGTCGCCGTGGCCATCGGATTCCGCACCACGGACGCCACCCTGCTCGAGTGGATCGCCGCAGTCGGCCTGCTCGCCCTGTTCGCCCTCGCGCTCACCTGGATCGCGGTGGGGATGGGCATGGCCAGTCCGACCCCCGAGGCGGCCAGCAACATGGCCATGCCCCTGATCCTCCTCCCGCTCATCTCCAGCGCCTTCATCCCCGCGGAGACGATGCCGGGCTGGTTCCAGCCGATCGCCAAGTACCAGCCCTTCACCCCGGCGACCGAGACTCTGCGCGGCCTGCTGCTCGGCACGGAGATCGGCAACAACTGGTGGATCGCCCTGATCTGGTGCGTGGTACTGACAGCGCTCGGCTACCGCTGGGCGCAGGCCGTATTCAACCGCGGTCCGAAGTAGACGGGACCGGGACGCGGACCTCTCCCCCCGCGATCCGGTCCGGCCCGGGGCGGCGGAATCCGACGGAGCGTTGGTGCCCGCCGTCCCAGCGGCGTGGCCGGTCCGTGACCCGGAGGGCCCGGACCTCGGCCTCGGCTTCGGCTTCGTCAAGGAGTGGCCCGTGAGAATCGACGCAGACCTCGGAAGCGGAGGGACCTTGGTGGGACAGGACCGGGATGCGGGTGTGCCGGGGGAGAACCCTCCGTCCGGGGAGGCCGGGCTACGGGCCTCGCACGGGGACCGGGACAGGACGGTGGAGGTCTTGCGGGTCGCCGCGGGGGACGGCCGGCTCACCTCGGACGAACTGGACGGGCGGCTGGAGGCCGCGCTGTCGGCTCGTACGGTCGGTGAACTGACAGCTCTCACGGTGGATTTGCCGCCCGTCTCGGTGATGGCCGGCGGCGCCATGGCCGAGGTCAAGGACGTGGTGCGGATCGAGCAGACCCACGGCAGGGCCGGGCGCGACGGGCGCTGGGTGGTGCCGCGCAGGCTGGAACTGGCGGTGACCTGGTGCGATGTGACACTCGACTTCACCGAAGCCGTGATCACGTACGACACACTCCACGTGGACATGGCCATGTCCGGCAGGAAGCTGACGTTGATTACGCGACCCGGTGTCGTCGTGGACGCGGACGGTGTACGGCTCGCCTTCAGCAGGCTCAAGTACCGCCGCCGCAGGGCGGATCGCGACAAGCCGTACGTCCTGAAGGTGGAGCTGTCGGGGCAGAAGGTCTACGGGCGCATCGTGGTCAGGCCCGCGCGACGACTGTTCGGACGGCAGCCGTGACCCCTTCCCGTTCCGTGTACGAGGTGTCCCGCGACCCTCAACTGCCCTTCCTCTGCGACCTGTTGGGCCCTCGGGTGCCGCATGTCAGCCGGATATGCTCGGACCCCTGTCACCTCGCCGAAGAGGAGCTGTCATGAGCCCGCGTACCGAGGAGTCGGGCGAGGAGAGCGCCCGGATCCAGGTGGACCGGGACCGGTGCGTGGGCGGGGGGATGTGCGCTCTCGTGGCTCCGGACGTCTTCACACAGGACGACGACGGGCTGAACGAGATCATCGAGGGCCAGGAGCACAGCTCCGGGTCCGCGGTGCGTGCGGCGATCCGGGCCTGCCCCGTACAGGCCATCCGGATCGGCGGTGCGTGAGTCGCCAATCCGCGCCGGCACTCCGTCCTGCCGTCCGGAGCCCGTGAAACGCCGCCGTGCCGGACCGCCCCCACGGGCAGGCCGGCACGGCGGGTCTCCTGTGAGGGAACCGGTGTGCCCGGTCCACTCAGGGCAGTCGGTCCATCAGCCCGGCGACGGCCCGGCAGTGAGTGCTCTGCTGCGCGTCGAAGGAACTCCGCACGCGGTCACGCACTTCACAGGTCTGCTCCTGGCTCAGCTTGAACATCCCGTCGGCACCGGTCACCTGTACGCGAAAGGCACCGACTCCTGGCAGGATCTTGCGGAAGTAGCCGATCGACTCACTCATGTCCCAGTCGCTGCCGAAGCGGCCCTCGAAGGCACGCACCGTGGCCGTGATCACGTCCAGTGTCTCCTCGGCCGAATCGATCCTCTGTACCGTCCCCCGCACGTGAACCGAGGTGAAGTTCCAGGTCGGTGCGGCCGGGGTGTACGCGTATACGGAAGGCGTCACGTATCCGTGCGGCCCGGTGAACGTCAGGAGGACGGGGTCGCCGCTCCGCAGGGCCGACCAGTGCGGGTTCTGCCGGTTGAGGTGGCACAGTAGGACGCTGCCCGACAGATCGGCCGCCTCCGTGTCGAACGACTCGGGGATCACCGGGAGATGAGTGGCGAACGGGACCTCTCCTGGGTCGCCGTTGCTCGTGAGCAGTCCCAAGGGATGGTCCTTGACGACGTCGATCATCCACGAGCTGTCGGGCGGACGGTAGGAGGTGGGGACGAACATCAAGTCTCCTCGGTATGGACGTGGTCGGGGTCGTGGCGGCGTTCGCGTTCTCACCCCGGCAGGGCGGGGCCGAACCACTTGGCGAGAGCGCTGCGCAGGCCGGGGCAAGCGGGTGCGCCGCCCGAGGCGGCGGCCCAGGCGACATGGCCGTCGGGCCGGATCAGGACGGCGGACGGAGCGGGTGTCCCGTCGGCGGTGGGGACGGCCCAGCGGGCGTCGTCGCTCCGCGCCTTGACATGGTCGACGCGGTCGGCCCACCCTCGGGCGGCCGCCGCCACCTCGGTGCCGCCGCCGAGGTCGAGCAGTACGGGGCGGGCGGTGCGCAGCAGTTCGTAAACGCGTGTGGCGCCCTCGGGCGTCTTGAGGTCGGCGTCGGGCACCCGGTGGCCGGCGAGGGGGTGATCGCCGTCGAGCGGATACCGGATGTCCAGCCCGGTGAGCATGCCGCACAGATGGCGGTTGACCTCGTCGAACGTGATGAGCGAGCCGAACACGTCGCGCAGCGCGTCCATCTGCTCACCGGGGCGGGCCAGGGCCGACTGGGCCCGGGTGTTGCGCAGCACCCGGGCCGCGACCGGGTGCCGCTCGTCGTGGTAGGTGTCCAGCAGGCTCACAGGCGCCCGGCCGCGCACCACCGAGGCCAGCTTCCAGCCGAGGTTGACCGCGTCCTGCACCCCCACGTTCAAGCCCTGCCCGCCGGCCGGATAGTGGATGTGCGCGGCATCGCCTGCCAGCAGTACCCGCCCGTTGCGGTACCGGGAGGCCTGCCGCGCCGCGTCGCCGAACCGGGAGACCCAGCGCGGGCTGTGCATGCCCCAGTCCGTGCCCGCCAGCCTGATCACCGCCGCACGGAACTGTTCGAACGTCACCGGATCGTCTCGGCCGGCGACATGGTCGTACTCCGACGTGATCACCCGGTACCAGCCCGGTTCAAGCGCGATCACCGAGAAATGGCCTCCCGGGCAGCGCCGCATGAAGATGTAGTCCTCCGGCAGATCGGGGAGTTCGACGTCGCCCAGCAGCGCGGTCATCGTCGCCTCGGTACCGGGGAAGCCGATGCCCGACAGCTTGCGCACGGTACTGCGCCCGCCGTCGCAGCCCACGAGATAGCGAGCGCGCAGCCGTGCCGGTGCCGACGACTGTGCCGATGACAGTTCCGCCGTCACACTCAGCGGGTCCTGGCGGACCCCGGTCACCTCCGACGACCAGCGCACCCGTACGCCGAGTTCGGCGGCCCACTCCTCCAGCAGCCGCTCGATGACCGACTGAAGGATCATCAGCGGCCTGGCGTGCCGGGACGCGGAGTCGTCGAAGTCCAGCCAGAGGCCGGAGAAGTGGCCGACCGACTGGATCTCGCCCGCCGCGAGGAACCGGTCCAGGACCCCGCGCTGGTCCAGCACCTCCAGCGTGCGGGCGTGCATCCCGCCGGCCCGCGACTCACCGGTCCGCCCCGCGAGCCGGTCGACCACCATTACGTCGGCGCCCGCGAGCCGCAGTTCACAGGCGAGCATCAGTCCCGTCGGCCCGGCGCCGGCGATCACCACATCCGTGTCCATCCCGGCGTGGCCCATGGTGTCTCCTCCCTCGGATTACGTCCCCGACCTCGTCGAAGGACCTCCGCTGTGGCCCGGCGGGTCAGAGCGGGTTCACGCCGTACGTCGGGAAGTACGAGCCGATCCTGCCGTTCGCGTAGTCGTCGGCCAGGTCGGGCACCCGGTCGAAGCCGTACTGCACCTCGGACCCCGCCGGTGGCATCCAGCCCTCGGCCTCCTGGAAGTCCCGTATCGCCGGGGAGTCGGACAGCCGCCAGACGTGCGTGTTCACATGGATGTGGCGGCTGATGCTCTCGACACTGCGCAGATGCGTCAGGCGCATACCCGCCTTCCACCCGCAGGTGGTGACGACCCCCTGACGTGCCAGGGCGCCCAGGGTGACGTCGTACAGGGGCTCGCCGATGTTGTCGACAAAGATCGCGACTCCGTGACCGTCGCTCAGATCCCGGGTCACGTGCAGGAAGTCCTCGACCGATTTCCGGCGCTGTTCGTGCCGCTCCCGGTCCGTCTGCCGGCGGCGGGTGGGGCGGGAGAGAGCGGGGAACCGGCGGCGGTCCACCGGAGTGATGCCGTGCTCCCGCAGAAAGGCGACGCGCTCGTCGGAGCCCGCCGCCATCGCGACGCGGAACCCGGCCCGTCTGGCCAGCAGCAGCTCGGCGAACGCCACGCCTCCGCCCCACCCGAACACCAGATGCCGCGCCGGATCGTCGTCTGGGACCTGGGTGCGCCAGCATCCGTACGCCTTGTTCCAGTTGTCCCAGGCGGTGAAGTACCGCCCATAGGAAGCCCATTGGGACGGCGAGTACGCCGTGCCGTCCGGCAGCGGGAGAAGCAGCCGCGTGTCCATCTTCGACTGCTTGGTCAGCAGGCCGATGGTGCCCGGTGCGTCGTAGGCGTGCGCGAGTTCCGCGTAGCCGAAGCGGTCCATCCTGCCGAAGGGCATCAGCAGACACAGATCGCCCTCGCGGATCCTGACATCCGCCCCGCGCCCCGCGTTCACCTTGAGCACGCGCACCACGCCCAGGTTCCCCAGGACCACCGCGTCCTCGCCGCGGCTGCTGCAGACGTCGATCGGCGAGCGGGTCAGCGCGTGGTCCATGTTGGCTTCCCAGGAGCCGATGATCGGCTCCACCAGGGCCTCGCCTTCCTCCAGGGGACCGAAGGCGAACCGGCCGTACCGCAGTGCGGCACCGGGTCCGCCGTCCTGTGGGCCGGTCGTGGCACCGGAGTGCAGAACCCAGGCTTGTGGCCTGTAGATGACAGCCTCCTAGATCGGTGGGACCGAGTCAGTGGGGTACGGAGATCCGGCGTGCGTCAGGGGAGCCGCGGTGGCCGGCACCCGGTAGTCCACCGCGACGCCTCCCCACGCCTCGCCGGCGCCGTAGGCCACCGCACCGAGCCGCCCCCGGGAAGGGAGGGCAACCGCCTCCAACTCCTCGGCGAACGCCAGCGGGATGGACGCGGACGAGGTGTTCCCGGAGTGCTCGATCCGGTTCACGAAGGGAACACCGAGATCGGTGGTGAAGCCGCGGACCTGCTCCAGGATGCGGCCGTTGGCCTGGTGACCGACCAGGACCGTCGGCGCGGGGCCGTTGTCGACGAGATACCGCGCCGACTCCGTCATCCGGCGCACGGCACGGTCGTACACCTGCGCGCCGTCGAGATGGATGCCTCCGGTGTCCGTCTCCCGCATGAGCTCCTCCTGGGAGCCGTCACAGCCGGCCACCTGGCACGAGAGCGCGAACTCGGCCCGGTCCGCCAGCAGCACGGCCGCGGCGCCGTCGGCGAAGATGCAGGCCGTCTGCCGGTCCGACGGGTCCACCAGCCGTGACATGGCCTCCACCGAACACAGGAGCACCGAGCGCGTTCGCCCGGCATCGCAGATCGAGAGCCCGGTGACCAGGCCGTAGACGAAGCCGCAGCAGGCCGCGTTCATGTCGAAGGCCAGCACCGAGGGCCCTAGACCGGCCAGTTGCGCCACCTTCTGCGCGATGCCGGGCACACGCTGCCGCGCCGAGGTACTGACCACGATCAGGGCGCCGATCGTGGACGGGTCGTCCACCCGGGCCACGATCGGCGCGCACACCTCGGCCGCCACCTTCGCCAGCGGGGTGTCGGCCGGCAGCCAGGAGCGGGACGCTATGCCGCTGCGACGGCGGATCCACTGGTCCGTGAGACCGATCGGCTCGAAGTGGTCGTTGCCGACCGTGCGTCCCGGCTTCACCGCGACGAGATCGACGATCCCCGCGCTCACTGCCCGCTCGCCAGCTTCATGAAGTAGGCGCTGAAGTCCGACAGGAGGGGGAAGCCCGCGGTCTCCCGCAGGTCGCCCTTGACATGGAGTTCACGTTCCAGCCGCTGGTGCAGCTCGACCAGGTCGAGCGAGTCGAGATCGAGCTCGGAGACCGGCCGGGTGAGGTCCTCCGGGCCCGACGAGGGCTCCCGCTCCCGCAGTTTGGCCAGCATGACGTCGCTGATGCGCTCTTCCATCTCGCTCATGGGTGTTCTCCGCTCATTTGCCTGGACCGAGGGCTGCGACGCGTGGCTCGGTTAATCGGCCGCCAACCGATACAGCACCTCACCGGACTTGAGGATCGTGCCGGCGGTCGCCGAGTGCTCCATGACCCGTCCGTCGCGCTCCGCCAGGATCTCCGTGCTGGCCTTGTCGGTCTCGACGACGGCGACGACGTCGCCGCGCCGGACCCGGTCACCGACGCCGGCGACCCACTCGACAAGCAGGGCCTCGTCGAGACTGTGCCCGAAACCAGGAACCCGCATGTCCTCGAAGGAACCGCTCACCCCGTCATCACCAACACCTCATTCTTGATCTCCCGCACACCGATCAGGTACTGCTGCTCGAAATCCGCCGGGGGATAGACACGACGGTCCGGAGCCAGCCGGCGGACCGGACCCCGGAGCGAGCCGACGTCACGCTCCACGACCGACGCGGCGATCTCGGCGCCGACACCCAGGTCCCTCGACCCTTCGTGCACGATCAGCAGGCGTCCCGTGCGGGACAGCGACTGAAGGACCGTGTCCATGTCGAGCGGGGCCACCCAGCGCAGGTCCACCACCTCGACATCGACATCGGGGCTGAGCTCGTGCGCCGCTCGCAGCACCTCATGGGTGATCGCGCCGTACGTGACCACGGTCAGGTCCGTGCCCCGTCGCGCGATGCGGGCCGTGGTCGGGGACTTCGCCGGCGCCGGATCGCGGGGCGGGCCGGCTTTGCGCCAGTACAGGCGGATCGGCTCGTACACCACTACGGGTGCGCCGAGCGTCACGGCGTACCGCAGGATCTGGTCCGCGTCCTCACCGGTGGAAGGGCACGCCACCGAGATGCCCGGGACGCGCGCGAAGAGCGCTTCGTTGGACTCGCTGTGGTGCTCGACGCCCCGGAATCCGCCGCCGGTCGGGACCCGCACCACCAGGCTCGGGCTGAGCTGCCCGTTCCACCGGGCGCCGACACGGGCGGCCTGGGTCACCAACTGGTTCACGCCGGGATAGGTGAACCCGTCGAACTGGATCTCGCAGACCGGGACCAGGCCGCTCATCGCCATGCCCACGGCCTGGCCGATGATGCTGGATTCGGCAAGGAGCGTGTCGCGGACCCGCTCCTTGCCGAAGCGCTCCTGCAGGCCGCGGGTCACACGGAACACGCCGCCCAGGCGTCCGATGTCCTCACCGAGCAGCAGCAGCCCGGGCTCCTGCTCCAGCAGATCGGCAAGGGTCGCGTTGATCGACGCCGCGAGGCCGTCCGACCGGGCCGTAGTCATCACGCGTATTCCTTCATCAACAGCTCGCGCGCCTCCTGCACTTCCGCGTCGACCGCGTCCCGCCACGCGCGGTCCACCACACCCAGGTCGTGCAGCCGGGCCGCATACGCCGCCACCGGATCAGCGGCCCTCGCCCGGGCGATGTCCTCGCTGCTGCGGTACAGCTCCTGGGCGTCGGAGGTCGAGTGTCCGTGGATGCGGCTGACCTCGATCTCGACGAGACAGGGTGCTCGCCGGTCGCGTATGTGGGCGGCCGCACGGGAGCAGGCCGTGAAGACCGCTTCCGGGTCGTGGCCCGACAGCCTGACGGACTCGATCCCGAAACCCCGGGCGCGCTCGGCCAGCGAGGTGCGCATCTGCTCCTCGGCCGGTGTCGACAGCGCCCAGCCGTTGTTCTGGCAGATGAACAGCACGGACGCCGACTCGACGGCGGCGAGGTTCATGGCCTCCGCCATGTCGCCCTCGCTGGTGGCACCGTCGCCGACGTAGACGACGACGAAGTCCTCGCGTTCCTGGAGGCGTTGCCCGATCGAATAGCCGACGGCGTGCAGTGTCTGCGCGGCCAGCACCAGGGTGTAAGGGAAGAAACCCAGTCGGCGCGGATCCCATCCGCAGAACGTGCGGCCGGCCCACTGCCTCAGCAACTGGTCCGGTGTGACGCCCCGCAGAAGTGCCACCGCGTGCTCGCGATAGCTGGGGAAGACGGTCGCCGAAGGGGGTACGGCCAGCGCGGAGCCCACCTGCGCGGCCTCCTGCCCCTGGCAGGAGGCCCAGAGGTCGAGAGCGCCCTGCTTCTGGAGCTGACAGGCCTCCTCGTCGACACCTCTTGCCGCCAGCATGTGACGCAGCAGCGAACGTCGAGTGCCGTCATCTGGATCTGTTCCGTGCTCGGATTCTGACTTCAGAGTCATGGATCACCAGTCGTCGGTTCGTCGATGGGCTTTCCGTCGCCGTGCCGCACGTGCTCGCGATCGCCTCGGCGGTGGTGGATTGGGTGAACCCGAATGTGAGCGGGCCCTTTCAGGGGGCCACATCTCGTCATGGTGGCACAGGAGGCCGGGGGGAAACAGGTCCGGCAGATCGGGCGGGAGTTCACTGAATCCGCTGTCCTTGCGGCCCTGGCAGGCGCGTCCTAGCGTCCCCCACCGTGGCATCGGCACTGTCTGGTGCCCGCTGATGCGGGATGTCCCGTCGACAGGACAATGCCGGACCGGAAACCGCCCGTCCGGCCATTTCTCTCCTGCGCCGTTCCGCATTTCATCCGGATTTCACGTCGTGACCGCTAAGGACGGTGGCAGTGAGCACGAACCCATTCGACGACGAGAACGGAACCTTCCACGTCTTGGTGAATGACGAGGGCCAGCACTCCCTGTGGCCGGTGTTCGCCGAAGTACCCGAAGGCTGGCGTGTGGTCCTCGGCGACGCAGCGCGGGACGAATGCCTGGAGTACGTCGAGGAGAACTGGACGGATCTGCGGCCCAGGAGCCTGCGAGAGGCCATGGCCGCGGACTGAACAGGCGAGGCGCCCCGGCCGGTGGCGGCTCCGCAGTGCGCGCGACGGCGGCCGGACCGGCGCCACCGGGCAGCGGCGGACGCCGCCGTGCCACCGCAGGCATGCGGACTCCGCGCCCGCACCCAGCCGCCGGCCGGGACGCAGGTACCACTCGCCCCCGGGCCGAACCACCGTCACTACGGAGTTGGTTGATGATCCTTCAGGGAACACGGGTCCCCCTGCCATCCCTGCCCATCGTGCACAAGCGGTTCGAGTCGCACGCCCTCACCACTCCTGAAGCCGTCGCTCTCCGCTGTGCCGGGCAGCAGCTGACCTACGGGCAACTGGACGCGCGCGCCAACCAGTTCGCGCACTTTCTGGCCGCGCGCGGGCTCGGGCGGGGCGACAAGATCGGCCTCTGCCTCGACTACTCGGTCGACCTGGTCGTCGCCGTCCTCGGCACGCTGAAGGCGGGTGCGGCCTATGTGCCGCTCGATCCCACCTATCCGCTGGCCAGACTGCGGCTGCTGCTCGGGCAGATTCCCGGCCTCGCCCTGGTGATGGCCTCCCCGTCGACCGCCGACCTGGTGGAGCCGACGACCGCCGAGGTCGTCGCTCCCGAGCGGTGGACGGACCGGCTCGACGGCCTGCCGGTGACGTCGCCGGAGATCCTGGTCAGCGGGGACGACCTGTGCTACGCGGTCTTCACGTCCGGGTCGACCGGCACGCCGAAGCTCGCCGGTGTGCGCCACGAGGGCTGGTTCAACCTGCTGAACTGGCTGACCCTCGAATACGGCCTGCACCACGGGTCGGATAACCTGGTCGTCAGCGCGTTCGGGTTCGACCTCTCCCAACGCAGCCTGATGATCCCGCTGTTCTGCGGTGCCACCCAGCACCTGATGGCAAGCCGCCACTTCGACATCGCGATGGCCTACCGCATGCTGTCGCAGCACGGGATACGCACCGTGCACTGTGCCTCCAGCACCCTCTACCTGCTGGTGGACTGGGAAACGGCACGCCGGGGCACGGCACTCGCCGGGCTGGACTACGTGCTGTTCGGCGGTGAGCCGCTGCATTTCGACCGGATAGCGGACTGGGCCCGCGCGGACGGGAACACGTGCACGCTCCTCCACCAGTACGGCGTCGCCGAGTGCACGGACATCGCCTCCTCGTACGACCTCGCCGGCTACCGGCCCGCCGAACACGGGGCGGCGCCGGTCGGCCGGCCCGTCCACAACACCGAGATCCACGTACTCGACGAACAGGCACAGCCGGTCGGGGTGGGGGAGTACGGCGAGATCTGCCTCTCGGGAAAGGGGGTCGGCGCCGGCTATCTCAACGCCACGGGACCCGAGAGCGAACGCTTCACCACCGTCATGCTCGACGGCACCCCGCGCCGGCTGTACCGCACGGGCGACCGCGGCCGCGTGACCCCGGCCGGCGACCTCGTCGTCGCCGGCCGCATGGACGCACAGGTGAAGGTGCGGGGCATGCGCATCGATCCCGCCGACGGGGGGGGGGGCGGGGGCGGCCGCCCCCGCCAACCGCCGGCCCCCCCGGGGGCCACGGCCCCCCCCCCCCCCCCGCCGCCCCCCCCCCCCACGGCCTCGACGGCATCCGGCAGGCCGCCGTGGTGCCCAGGGACACCGGCTCCGGAGACCACGAGCTGATCGCCTTCGTCGTACCGGCGGCACAAGACCTCGCGGAAAGCGAGGTACGCGCCCGATTGCTGGAGACGCTGCCACGGAACATGGTTCCGGCGCGATTCCTCAACATCCGTGAGATTCCCCTGAGTCCGCACGGAAAAGTGGACCGCGCGGCCCTGGCCGAAGAGTTCCGAATCCAGCACGCCGACAGCGGTACGGCGGCCAACTCGCAGGACCTTGATGGCGCAGAGGAGGGGTGTGATGATAACCGAAAAGGTGCGGGCCATTTGGTGCCGAGAACTCCAGCGCGATGACATAGCGGTCGACGACGACTTCTTCGCGCTGGGCGGCCACTCCGTGATCATGGCCAAAATCCAAGCGGGATACATCGACGAACTCGACGTCGAAGTCCCTATGGATCAGATGTACCTCAACCCGACGGTGGCCTCGATTTCCGCATACATCGAAGCCACGGGTGCCGTGACTCGATCCTAAGTGAGGGCCATGTACGATGTAGTTGTCATAGGTGCCCGGTGCGCGGGCTCGCCGGCGGCCATGCTGCTCGCCAGGCAGGGTTACCGCGTCCTGCTCCTCGAGAAGGCACGGTTCCCGCAGGACACCCTGTCCTCGCACTACATCCATCAGCCGGGGGTGGCGCTGCTCGCCCGCTGGAACCTGCTCGACCGGCTCCGTGCCGCGGGCTGCCCGCCGATCGACCACCAGAGCTACGAGGCCCCGGGGGTCCGGCTGGACGGCTTCTCGCTGCCGGTCGACGGTCAGCGCACCACGTACGCGCCGAGGCGTTTCGTGCTCGACCCGATCCTCGCCGAGGGCGCCGCGGCAGCCGGCGTGGATTTCCGCGAGGGGTGCACCGTGAGCGACCTCCTCCTCGACGGCGACCGGGTCGCGGGGGTGCGCTACACCACGCCCGGGGGAGCCGAGGAGACGCAACGGGCGCGGCTGGTCATCGGCGCCGACGGCATGCGGTCGCTGGTGGCCCGCAAGGTCGGCGCGCCCTACGTCATCGAGCACCCGCGGATGACCTGCACCTACTACAGCTACTGGTCCGGGGTGCCCGGGCACTTCGAGCTGTACGAGCGGCCGGGACGGTGGCTCGGCGTCATCCCCACGAACGACGACCTCAAGCTGGTCATGGCCTACTTCCCGCAGAGCGAGTTCGCCGAGGTCCGTACCGCCGTCGAACCCTCCTTCCTGGAGGCCGTCCGCTCCACGGTGCCCGAACTGTACGAGCGGATGTCGGCGGGACAGCGCGAGGAGGTGTTCTACGGCACGGGACGCCAGGAGAACTTCTTCCGCAAGGCATACGGCCCCGGGTGGGTCCTGCTCGGCGACGCGGTGCACCACAAGGACTCCATCACCGCCCGCGGCATCACCGACGCCTTCCTCCAGGCGCAGTCGCTCACCGACCACATCGGCGACCGGCTGCACGACGACACGGCGCTCGACATGGCGCTGAAGCGTTATGAGAGCGGTCTGACCGACAGCTTTCTCGATCTCTACCAGGGCGCGCTCAACGTGGCCGAACTCAAGCCC
The DNA here is from genome assembly GCF_040295365.1 of Streptomyces sp. NPDC002838. NCBI lineage: Bacteria > Bacillati > Actinomycetota > Actinomycetes > Kitasatosporales > Streptomycetaceae > Streptomyces > Streptomyces sp. NPDC002838. The sequence goes on from NZ_JBEOVF010000082.1 coordinate 26,535, forward strand.
GGCAGGCAGTCGGAGATGCTGCGGAAACTGGTCGGTCACCAGCACCTGATCGACCGCTACTTCTCGACGGGCTCCGGCGCGTGCTCCATCGACGACTTCTACAACGACGAGCTCTTGGCAGTGCTCGACCAGGGTTGAGCAGCGCATCGCTCCTGGCTCGTCCCGCGGATTTGGAGACACATTGATCCCGTTGTCCTTCGCGCAGCGCCGACTGTGGTTCGTGGACCGTTTCGAGGGTCCATCGCCGACGTACAACGGCGCTTTCGCACTGCGACTGACCGGCGAGTTGAGCGTCGGTGCGCTGGAGTCGGCTTTCCTCGACGTCATCGGCCGGCACGAGGTCCTGCGCACCGTGATCGTCGAGGGCGGCGACGGCGTTCCGCACCAGCGGGTGCTGGCCACGGAATCGGCGCCCTTCACCCTGGACCTCGTCGAGGCCGCGGACGGGGCGGAGTTGTCCGCGGCCGTCGCGGAGACCGCCATCGCCGCCTTCGACCTTGCCTCCGACGTGCCGATCCGCGCCCGCCTGGTGCGCAGCGCGCCGCGGGAGCACACTCTGGTCCTGGTGGTGCACCACATCGCCCTGGACGGGGAGTCCATGGGGCCGCTGCTGCGGGACCTGACGGTTGCCTACGCCGCCCGGGGCGCGGGCCGCGCGCCGGCCTGGGAGCCGCTGCCGGTGCAGTACGCCGACTACACCCTGTGGCAGCAGGACGTGCTCGGTGACGAGTCCGACCCGGACAGCCTGGCAGCCCGGCAACTGGACTACTGGCAGCGGACGCTGGCCGGTCTGGCCCAGCCGCTGGCCCTGCCCACCGATCGCCCGCGCCCGCGGACGACGAGCCGCCGCGGCGACGTGGTCCGGTTCCGGCTGGACGCGAAACTGCTGCGCGCCGTGGAGAAGCTGGCCGCGCAGGAGGACAGCACCGTCTCGATGGTGATGCACTCCGCGCTGGCCGTCCTCCTGCACCATCTCGGCTGCGGGGACGACGTTCCCATCGGCGCCCCGATCGCGGGACGCACCGACGAGGAGCTGCGCGACCTCGTCGGCTTCTTCGTCAACACCTGGGTCCTGCGGGTCGATCTCACGGGCAACCCCACCTTCGCCCAGGTGCTCCGGCGGGTGCGGGAGCGGTCCCTCGCCGCCTACGACAGCCAGGACATTCCGTTCGAGCGCCTGGTGGAGGTCCTCAACCCGGACCGCTCCACCGCCTACCACCCCCTGTTCCAGGTGATGCTCTCCTGGCAGCCTCCCGTGCCGGACCTAGACATCGCGGGCCTTGAGGTCAGGGCCGAGCGGCTCGAGACCTCGACGGCCAAGTTCGACCTGTTCTTCGACATGATCCCGGTGGACTCCGGCGGGGCGCAGTGCCGTCTGGAGTACGCCACGGACCTGTTCGACCGAGCCACGGCCGAGGCCATGGCGAACCGGTTCGTCCGCGTGCTCGGCCGGCTGATCGCCGACTCCGGGCGGCACATCGGCGGCATCGATGTGCTGGACGCGACGGAGCGAGACCGGCTGCTCCACCGGCTGGGCGGCCGCACCGAAGTCGTGCCCGACCTGACGGTGCCAAAGCTGTTCGAAGCACAGGTGGCCAGGACTCCGCACGCTCCTGCCGTGGTGTGCGACGGCCGGACCCTGACCTACCGTGATCTCGACGACCGGGCCGACCGCGTCGCGCGGGAGCTGATACGACGCGGAGCGGGGCCCGAAGACCTGGTGGTCCTCGCGCTGCCGCGCACCGAGGACCTCGTCGTCGGTCTGCTCGGCATCCTCAAATCCGGCGCCGGCTACCTGCCGATGGACCCCCGGCATCTGGGCGGACGGGCGGCCACAGTGCTGTCCGAGGCCGGGCCACGGTTCGCCGTGACGGACACCCGGACATGGCAGGCCATGCCGGAGAACGACATCCCGGCTCTCCGCCTCGACGACGCGGCCGAGTGGGCCGAGCGGGACGCAGCCGGTCAGAAGGTCCCGGAGGACGCGGACCGGACCGGCCCGTCGAGCCCGGACAACCTGGCCTACGTGATGTACACCTCCGGCTCCACGGGCACGCCCAAGGGCGCGGCGATCACTCACCGCAACCTCGTCAACGGCGTACGGGAGCTGGCGCGGGTACTGGACGCGCCGCGCGGCTGGCGGATGCTGGCCGGCACATCGGTGAACTTCGACGTGTCGGTCTTCGAGCTGCTGACCACGCTGTCCACCGGCGGGACGGCCGAGGTGGTGGAGAACGCACTGGCGCTCGCCGAGCGCGACAGCTGGGACGGCCATGTGATCAGCGCGGTCCCCTCGGTGCTCGCCGAACTCGTGGACCACCTGGGGAGGACGACCGATGTGCGCACGGTCGTCCTCGCGGGCGACGTGCTTCCGGCCCGGCTGGTGCGGCAGGTCCGCGAGGCCCTGCCCGGGGCGCAGATCGTGAACGGCTACGGGCAGAGCGAGAGCTTCTACGCCACCACGTTCTCCCTCGCCGCCGACGAGGAGTGGACGGACGCCGATGTCACGCCCATCGGCACCCCGCTGGCCAACATGCGTGCGTACGTACTGGGCCCCGGACTCGCTCCGGTGCCGCCGGGGGTGGTCGGGGAGCTGTACGTGGCCGGCACCTGCCTGGGCCGCGGCTACCAGGCCCGCCCGGCGATGACCGCCGAGCGTTTCGTGGCCAGCCCCTTCGGCCCGCCGGGGACACGGATGTACCGTACCGGCGACCTGGCCCGCTGGAGCACGCGGGGGCTGCTGGAGTGCGTGGGCCGCAGTGACGGCCAGGTGAAGGTGCGCGGCTTCAGGATCGAGACCGCCGAGGTCGAGGCCGTCTGCGCGATGCACCCCGGGATCAGCGAAGCGGTGGTGGTCAGCCGCGAGGCGCCCTCAGGCGGACGGCGACTCGTCGCGTACGTCGTCCACAACTCGGGGCCGGTGGCGGGCGACGACGGCCGGGGCGGTATCGCCGACGTCGACATGCAGGCCGGGGTGTCGGCCGCCGAGCTGCGCGCGTTCGTCGCGGGGCAACTGCCCGACTACATGGTGCCGTCGGCCTTCGTGGTCCTCGGCCGCATGCCCCTGGGGCCGACCGGCAAGCTCGACCGGTCGGCGCTGCCCGAACCGGAGTTCCTGGGCGAGAGCTCCCGGGAGCCGCGCACCGAGGCCGAAGCGATCATCACCGCGGCGTACGCGGACGTCCTCGGCGTGGAACGCGTCGGTGTCGACGACGACTTCTTCGCGGTGGGCGGGGACAGCCTGCGATCGATCCAGGTGGTGGCGCGTACCCGGGCCCGGGGCCTGGAGCTGACCACGCGGGAGATCTTCGAGTGCCGCACGGCGTCGCGGCTCGCGGAAGTGGCCGCTGCCCGCCAGAACCCGCTTCCCGCACTTGCGGAGGACGAGGACGACGGCGACGGCGCGATGCTGCTGCAGCCAGTGGCGCGGCAGGTGTTCGAACACGGTGGCGGAACGAAGCGGTTCTCGATGGGGATGGCTCTGGAGCTGCCCGCAGGCATCGACCGGCCCGGCCTCGCCGCGACGCTGGACGCCGTGCTCGACCGGCACGACCTGCTGCGCGCGCGGCTGACGCACGACGAGGAGCCCGCCCTCGTCGGCCGTCCCGAGGGCAGCGTGCGAGCGGACGACCTGATCCGCCGGGTCCCGTGCGACGGCCGGTGGGACGAGCCGTCCACCCTGGCCATGGCGAAGACGGAGGCCGACCTTGCGGCGGGGCGCCTGGACCCGGAAACCGGAGTCATGGCGGACTTCGTATGGTTCGATCCCGCGTCGGGCCCGGGCCGACTGCTCGTGGTGCTGCACCACCTGGTGGTGGACGGGGTCTCCTGGCGCATCCTCATGTCGGACTTCGCCGAGGCCTGGCAGCAGGTCCGGTCCGGTCGTACGCCCGAGCTGCCCCGGGTCGGTACCTCGGCCCGCCGCTGGGCATCGGGTCTCCAGGAGGAGGCCCGCACCCCCGAGCGGGAAGCGGAACTGGCCTACTGGCAGGACCTGTTGAGCGCTCCGGAGTCCCCGCTGGGCGAGCGGCGGTTCGACCCGGCGGTGGACGTCATGGCGACGGTCGACACCGTACGGGTGGACCTGGCCGCCGATGTCACCGACGCCGTGCTGACCAGGCTGCCCGCCGCCTACCGGGGCACGGGCACCGATGTGCTGCTCACCGCGCTCGCCCTGGCGGTGAACCGATGGCGCGGTGCGGACGACTCCACCCTCGTCCGCCTGGAGGGACACGGCCGCGAGGAACACGTCGTGGCCGGGGCCGACCTGTCCCGCACGGTCGGCTGGTTCACCAGCATGTACCCGGCCCGGGTGGACGTGCGGGGAGTGGATCTGACCGACGTGCTGGCGGGCGGACCGGCGGCCGGAAGAGCCATCAAGCTGGTCAAGGAGCAGTTGCGCGGTGTCCCCGACAAGGGTGTGGGGTACGGCCTGCTGCGCTACCTCAACCCGGACACCGCGCGACAACTCGCCGCGTGCCCGGTGCCGCAGCTCGGATTCAACTACCTCGGCCGGATCTCCGACGCCGACGTGCCGGAGCACCTGCGTGCCGACGGCTGGGGACCCGCGTCCTGGGCCGCCGAACTGTCGCCGATGCCCGACCCGGATCTGCCGGCGCTCTCCGCGCTCGAGGTCAACGCGATGGCCACGGACGGCTCCGGCGGCGCCCGGTTGCAGGCGGCCTTCATGTTCCCCACCGGCGTGCTGTCCCGCGAGGCGGTGACCGAACTCGCTGCCCTGTGGGTCGAGGTGCTGCACGGCATGGCCGCGCACGCCGCGGACCCGGGGGCCGGCGGACTGACGCCCTCGGACGCCACACTGGTGCCGGTACGGCAGGACGAGATCGAGGACTGGGAAGCCAGCTACGGCCGGCTCGTCGACATTTGGCCGCAGGCCCCGGGACAGTCCGGCATCCAGTTCCAGGCCGCGCTCGCCGACGGCTCCTTCGACGTCTACCACATGCAGTTCGTGCTGCACCTGAGCGGCCGGGTGGACCCGTCACGGATGCGGTCCGCGGGGCAAGCGCTCCTGGACCGCCATCCGAACCTGCGCTGCGCGTTCGTCACCGGGGCCGACGGCGACCCGGTGCAGGTGGTACCGGAGCATGTCGCCCTGCCCTGGTGCCACGTCGACCTGGCCGGCCGGCGCGCAGCCGAGCAGGACACGGCGCTCGACCAGGCCCTTGCCGACGACCGCGCCGACCGGCTCGACCCCTCACGGCCCCCGCTCATCCGCCTGTCCCTGCTCACCTACGGCCCACAGCGGGCGAAGCTCATCATCACGGCCCACCACACCCTGTTCGACGGCTGGTCGTCCACGTCCGTCATCAGGGACCTGATCCTGCTGTACGCCGGCGGCCAGGACCTTCCTCCGGTCCGCAGCTACGGCGACTACCTGGCCTGGCTGGCCACGAAGGACCGCGAGACGTCGGCAGCCCAGTGGCGAGCCGAACTCGCCGGGTTCGACCAGCCAGCCCTCGTGGCCGCCGGCCGGACGGCCGGGGGAGAGGCGACCGCCCACGGGCGCATCGAGGTCCCGCTGTCGATCGACAAGGGAAAGGAGCTGGCCCGGCGCGCGGCGGAGCTCGGCGTCACGCTGAACACGCTGCTCCAGGGTGCCTGGGCGATCCTGCTCTCCAAACTGACCGGACAGCAGGACGTGGTGTTCGGGGCCGCGGTCAACGGCCGCCCGGCGGACCTGCCCGGCTCCGACGAGATGGTGGGCCTGTTCGTCAACACCCTCCCGATCAGGGTGCCCTGTCGGCCGGACCGCAGCGTCGCCGACGTCATCGTCGAGCTCCAGGAGCGGCAGACCGCGCTGCTCGATCATCACCACCACGGGCTGGCCGACATCCAGCGGGACGTCGGGATGCCCGCCCTGTTCGACTCGATCATCGCCTTCGAGAACTACCCCCTCGACCGGCAGGGCATCATCGACGCGAACGTCTCCGCGGGCTTCACGATCGACGGCATCCGGCCGATCGCCGGATCGCACTACCCGCTCACCCTCAACGCGTCTGACCCGTACCTGCGGCTCACGCTCGACTACCAGAACCACCTCTACGACCGCGACTCGGCGGAAACCATCGCCGCCCGACTGGTCCGTGTCATGGAGCAGTTGGCGGTGGATCCGTCGTTGGCGGTGAGTGGGGTCGATGTGCTGGGGGCCGAGGAGCGGGAGCGTTTGGTGGGGGAGGCCAATGAC
>NZ_JBEOVF010000083.1:0-32147 GCF_040295365.1 Streptomyces sp. NPDC002838
GGCGCCCGCGCCCCCCCCGCGCTACGGCCTTACCACCCCCCACCCCCCACCCCCGGGGTGTGGGTCGGTCTCGGGGGAATCCCCCCCCCCAACGACCCGAAGATCGAGACGTCCACGCTGCGTCAGATCGAGCGCGCCTACCAGGTCGCCGAGCGCTGGCACCGCGGCCAGAAGCGCAAGAGCGGCGACCCGTACATCACGCACCCCCTCGCGGTGACGACGATCCTCGCCGAGCTCGGCATGGACCCGGCCACGCTCATGGCCGGTCTCCTGCACGACACCGTCGAGGACACCGAGTACGGCCTGGACCAGCTCCGCCGCGACTTCGGCGACTCCGTCGCGCTGCTCGTCGACGGCGTCACCAAGCTGGACAAGGTCAAGTTCGGCGAGGCCGCACAGGCCGAGACCGTGCGCAAGATGGTCGTAGCGATGGCGAAGGACCCGCGCGTCCTGGTCATCAAGCTCGCCGACCGCCTGCACAACATGCGCACCATGCGCTACCTCAAGCGCGAGAAGCAGGAGAAGAAGGCGCGCGAGACCCTGGAGATCTACGCGCCGCTCGCCCATCGCCTGGGCATGAACACCATCAAGTGGGAGCTGGAGGACCTCGCCTTCGCGATCCTCTACCCCAAGATGTACGACGAGATCGTACGGCTGGTGGCCGAGAGGGCACCGAAGCGTGACGAGTACCTGGCCATAGTGACCGACGAGGTCCAGGCCGACCTGCGCGCCGCCCGGATCAAGGCGACCGTCACCGGCCGCCCGAAGCACTACTACAGCGTCTACCAGAAGATGATCGTCCGCGGCCGTGACTTCGCGGAGATCTACGACCTGGTGGGCATCCGCGTCCTCGTGGACACCGTCCGCGACTGCTACGCCGCCCTCGGCACGGTGCACGCGCGATGGAACCCGGTCCCGGGCCGGTTCAAGGACTACATCGCGATGCCCAAGTTCAACATGTACCAGTCACTGCACACGACGGTCATCGGGCCCAACGGCAAGCCGGTCGAGCTCCAGATCCGCACGTTCGACATGCACCGCCGCGCCGAGTACGGCATCGCCGCGCACTGGAAGTACAAGCAGGAGGCTGTTGCCGGCACCTCCAAGGTCCGTACGGACGCGCCGAAGTCGTCCGGCAAGGACAAGGACGCCATCAACGACATGGCGTGGCTGCGACAGCTGCTGGACTGGCAGAAGGAGACCGAGGACCCGGGCGAGTTCCTGGAGTCCCTGCGCTTCGACCTCTCCCGCAACGAGGTCTTCGTATTCACCCCCAAGGGCGACGTCATAGCGCTCCCGGCCGGGGCCACCCCGGTCGACTTCGCGTACGCGGTGCACACCGAGGTCGGCCACCGCACCATAGGGGCGCGGGTCAACGGCCGTCTCGTACCGCTTGAGTCGACCCTGGACAACGGCGATCTGGTGGAGGTCTTCACCTCCAAGGCGTCCGGCGCGGGCCCGTCCCGCGACTGGCTCGGCTTCGTGAAGTCGCCGCGTGCCCGTAACAAGATCCGGGCGTGGTTCTCCAAGGAGCGCCGTGACGAGGCGATCGAGCAGGGCAAGGACGCGATCGTCCGCGCGATGCGCAAACAGAACCTGCCGATCCAGCGCATCCTGACCGGCGACTCCCTGGTGACGCTCGCCCACGAGATGCGCTATCCGGACATCTCCGCGCTGTACGCGGCGATCGGCGAGGGCCATGTCTCCGCGCAGAACGTCGTGCAGAAGCTGGTCCAGGCGCTCGGCGGCGAGGAGGCCGCCACCGAGGAGATCGACGAGTCGGTACCGCCGTCCCGCGGCCGCAGCCGCAAGCGCCGCTCCAGTGCCGACCCGGGTGTCGTCGTCAAGGGCGTCGACGACGTGTGGGTCAAGCTGGCCCGCTGTTGTACGCCGGTCCCGGGCGACCCCATCATCGGCTTCGTCACGCGCGGCAGTGGCGTATCGGTTCACCGCAGCGACTGCGTCAACGTCGACTCGCTGTCCCGCGAGCCCGAGCGCATCCTCGAAGTCGAGTGGGCGCCCACCCAGTCCTCGGTCTTCCTGGTCGCCATCCAGGTCGAGGCCCTGGACCGCTCCCGGCTCCTGTCGGACGTCACGCGCGTGCTGTCCGATCAGCACGTCAACATCCTCTCCGCGGCCGTCCAGACCTCCCGCGACCGCGTCGCCACCTCCCGCTTCACCTTCGAGATGGGCGACCCGAAGCATCTCGGCCATGTGCTGAAGGCCGTACGAGGCGTCGAAGGCGTGTACGACGTGTACCGGGTGACGTCGGCGCGCAGCCGATAGCACCGCATACGACGAGAGGGGCTCCCGTACCGGACAGGTACGGGAGCCCCTCTTCACGCGTCCGTCAGCCGCCGAACTCCTGCAGTCCCTTCAGCGCCTGGTCCAGCAGGGCCTGGCGGCCCTCCAGCTCCTTCTCGAGCTTGTCGGCCTTGGCGTTGTTGCCCTGGGCACGCGCCTGCTCGATCTGGCCCTTCAGCTTGTCCACCGCGGCCTGGAGCTGGCCGGTCAGACCCTCGGCACGCGCGCGTGCCTCCGGGTTGGTCCGGCGCCACTCGGTCTCCTCGGCCTCCTGGATCGCCCGCTCGACGGCGTGCATCCGGCCCTCCACCTTCGGCCGCGCGTCGCGGGGCACGTGGCCGATGGCCTCCCAGCGCTCGTTGATCGAGCGGAACGCGGCCCGCGTGCCCTTCAGGTCCCCGATCGGCAGGAGCTTCTCGGCCTCCTCGGCCAGCTCCTCCTTCAGCTTCAGGTTCTCGGCCTGCTCGGCGTCGCGCTCCGCGAAGACCGAGCTGCGGGCGGCGAAGAAGACGTCCTGGGCGCCGCGGAAGCGGTTCCACAGGTCGTCCTCGTGCTCGCGCTGGGCACGGCCGGCGGCTTTCCACTCGGCCATCAGCTCGCGGTAGCGCGCGGCCGTCGGACCCCAGTCCGTCGAGCCGGACAGCGCCTCGGCCTCCGCGACCAGCCGCTCCTTGGTTTTGCGGGCCTCTTCACGCTGCGCGTCCAGCGCCGCGAAGTGTGCCTTGCGACGCTTGGAGAACGCCGAGCGGGCGTGCGAGAAGCGGTGCCACAGCTCGTCGTCCGACTTGCGGTCCAGACGCGGCAGACCCTTCCAGGTGTCCACCAGGGCACGCAGCCGCTCGCCGGCGGCCCGCCACTGGTCGGACTGCGCCAACTCCTCCGCCTCGGCGACCAGCGCCTCCTTGGCGTGGCGCGCCTCGTCCGACTGCTTCGCCCGCTGCGCCTTGCGCTCCTCGCGGCGCTTCTCGACCAGCTCCACCAGCTTGTCCAGCCGGACCCGGAGCGCGTCCAGGTCGCCTACCGCGTGGTGCGCGTCGACCTGCTCCCGAATGTGGTCGATGGCGGCCTGCGCGTCCTTCGCCGACAGGTCGGTGGTCTTCACTCGCTTCTCGAGGAGGCCGATCTCGACAACCAGGCCCTCGTACTTGCGCTCGAAGTAGGCCAGCGCTTCCTCAGGGGAGCCGGCCTGCCAGGAACCGACGACCTGCTCGCCGTCGGCCGTCCGCACGTACACGGTCCCCGTCTCGTCGACGCGGCCCCACGGGTCGCTGCTCACAGCGCCTCCTCCACATGATGCCTGCGGGGGGCCTGAAGCACCCCCGGGCATCGTCCACAGTTTCGTCACGGCCAACATAGGCGACCGGCGGGTTGCCTGTCCGCATCCCGCGCGACCGAAATTTCGCAGTTGGCGGTCAGGATTTGGTGACAGTTGCCTTGTTGATCACGACCGTCGCGTTGGGCGCCCCGTCGCCCTGGCCGGTGCTCTCGCCCGCCGCGGCGATCTTCTTCAGGACCTTCATGCCGGAATCGGAGATGGTACCGAACGGTGTGTAGCTGGGCGGCAGCTGACTGTCCTGGAACACGAGGAAGAACTGGCTGCCGCCGGTGTGCGCCTGGCCGGTATTCGCCATCGCGACCGTGCCCGCCGGGTAGACGTTGCCCTTCAGGCTTTTGTCCTTGAGGTTCTCGTCCGGGATCGTGTAGCCGGGACCGCCGCTGCCGGAGCCGGTCGGGTCGCCGCACTGCAGCACGTAGATGCCGTTGGTGGTGAGCCGGTGGCACTTGGTGTGGTCGAAGAAGCCCTTGCCGGCGAGGAAGTTGAACGAGTTCACGGTGTGCGGGGCCGCCGACGTCTTCATCGCGATGTCTATCTCACCGCACGTCGTGGCCAGCTTCATCGTGTACTTCGCCGACTCGTCGATGGTCATCGCCGGCTCCTTCTTCCAGGTCTCGGACTTGACCTTGCCCGCGGCCGGCTTGTCGCACGGGTCCGGCGCCTTACTGGGCGACGCCTCCGCGCTCGGGCTCGCCTCGGAGCTCGCGTCGGCCTTGTCGTCGCCCTTGAGGACGTCGGTCGTGTACAGGGCCAGGCTGCCCACCAGGATCACGCCGAGCACCGACGCGATCACCGAGTTGCGCATGCGCGCCTTGCGCCGTGCGGCCGTGCGCCGCTGCTGCTGCCGCAAGAACTTCTCCCGGGCGAGCTGACGCTTCCGCTGTTCCTGGGTGACCACCGGGTTTTCTCCTCATGCGTCTCGTACGTCGACTGGGACGCGTGCGTCTTGTGAGCCGACCGCCTTCGTGTGCCCCGTACCGTATATGGGTTCGCTGAGGAATCGGCAGCGCCGGTAGGCTCTGACCACAGGCGCAGCTGCCCTGAAGCCCACCCGTATCGACACAAACGAAGGACGATCGTGCTCATTGCCGGGTTCCCCGCCGGGGCCTGGGGGACGAACTGTTATCTCGTCGCCCCCGCCGCCGGTGAGGAGTGCGTGATCATCGACCCCGGCCACCAGGCCGCCGAGGGAGTCGAGGAAACGCTGAAGAAGCATCGGCTCAAGCCCGTCGCCGTCGTCCTCACGCACGGCCACATCGACCACGTGGCCTCGGTCGTCCCGGTGTGCGGCGCGCACGGCGTACCGGCGTGGATCCACCCCGAGGACCGGTACATGATGAGCGACCCGTCGATGGGTCTCGGCCGTTCCATCGGGATGCCGCTGATGGGCGAACTGACGGTGGGGGAGCCGGACGACGTCAAGGAGCTGACCGACGGCGCGAAGCTGGAGTTGGCCGGTCTGGAGCTGTCCGTCGCGCACGCGCCGGGCCATACCAAGGGGTCGGTGACCTTCGGGCTGCCCGAGGCGGCGGACATCCCGCCGATCTTCTTCTCGGGCGACCTGCTGTTCGCCGGCTCCATCGGACGCACCGACCTGCCCGGCGGTGACATGGCCGAGATGCTCGACTCGCTGGCCCGCGTGTGCCTGCCGCTCGACGACTCGACCGTGGTGCTGTCCGGCCACGGTCCCCAGACGACCATCGGCCAGGAGCGCGCCACCAACCCCTATCTGCGGCAGGTGGCCGCCGGCCGCCAAGATCGCGGCGCGGGTGCGAGCACCCCCCGACGAGGAATGTGACGAGAGACCTTCCGTGAGCACCTTCAAGGCCCCCAAGGGCACGTACGACCTGATTCCGCCGGACAGTGCCAAGTACCTGGCCGTCCGTGAGGCGATCGCCGCCCCGCTGCGCAACTCCGGTTACGGCTACATCGAGACGCCCGGCTTCGAGAGCGTCGAGTTGTTCGCGCGTGGAGTCGGGGAGTCCACCGACATCGTGACCAAGGAGATGTACGCCTTCGAGACCAAGGGCGGCGACAAGCTGGCCCTGCGCCCCGAGGGCACGGCGTCCGTGCTGCGCGCCGCCCTGGAGGCGAACCTGCACAAGGCGGGCAACCTCCCGGTCAAGCTCTGGTACTCCGGCTCGTACTACCGCTACGAGCGCCCGCAGAAGGGCCGTTACCGCCACTTCTCCCAGGTCGGCGCCGAGGCGATCGGCGCGGAGGACCCGGCGCTGGACGCCGAGTTGATCATCCTGGCGGACCAGGCGTACCGAACGCTGGGGCTGAGGAACTTCCGCATCCTTCTGAACAGCCTGGGCGACAAGGAGTGCCGTCCGGTCTACCGGGGCGCCCTGCAGGACTTCCTGCGCGGCCTGGATCTGGACGAGGACACGCTGCGCCGTGCGGAGATCAACCCGCTGCGTGTCCTGGACGACAAGCGGGAGTCGGTGCAGAAGCAGCTGACGGGCGCTCCTCTCCTGCGTGACTACCTGTGCGACGCCTGCAAGGCGTACCACGAGGAGGTGCGCGAGCTGATCACGGCGGCGGGCGTCTCCTTCGAGGACGACCCGAAGCTGGTGCGCGGCCTGGACTACTACACCCGCACGACCTTCGAGTTCGTCCACGACGGGCTGGGCTCCCAGTCCGCGGTGGGCGGTGGCGGCCGCTACGACGGCCTGTCGGAGATGATCGGCGGCCCGGCGCTGCCGTCCGTCGGCTGGGCCCTGGGTGTCGACCGCACGGTCCTCGCCCTGGAGGCGGAGGGCGTCGAGCTGAAACTCCCCTCCACCACCAGCGTGTTCGCGGTGCCGCTCGGCGAGGAGGCCCGGCGGGTTTTGTTCGCCAAGGTCACCGAGCTGCGCAAGGTGGGCATCGCGGCGGACTTCTCCTACGGCGCCAAGGGCCTCAAGGGCGCGATGAAGAACGCCAACCGCAGTGGCGCCCGCTACACGATCGTCGTCGGCGAACGCGACCTCGCCGAGGGCGTGGTCCAGCTGAAGGACATGGAGTCGGGCGAACAGACGGCGGTCGGCGTGAACGAGATCGTGGCGGAGCTGGAGTCGAGGCTGGGCTGAGGGGGGTGGGGGTGCCGGGTTCTTCTCGCCCCCGCCGCCCCTACCCGTCCCATCCCCAGGGGCTCCGCCCCTTCGACCCCGGCGGGCTGGGGTTCCGGCCCTCAACTCCGCTGAGGGCACGGCCATGAGGCTCCGGCCCTGAACCCCGCCGGGGCTCCGCCCCGCACTCACCCCGCCGGGGCTCCGCCCCGCACCCCGTCGGCCTGAACGGCCTCGTCCTCAATCGCCGGACGTGCTGGGGGGCGTGCACCTCTCGATCCGTCGAGTCGGGTGGTGGGTGGGCATAGGTCCGGGGTCTGGGGCGGAGCCCCCCAGAGGCGTCTCAGTCGAGCAACCCGTGCCTCATCGCTCTCGTCACCGCCGCCGTCCGGTCGTCCACTCCCAGCTTTGCGAAGACCCGCAGCAGATGGGTCTTCACCGTCGACTCCCCGATGAACAGCCGCCGCCCGATCTCGGCGTTCGTACACCCCTCGGCCACCAGCCGCAGCACCGCCGTCTCCCGCTCCGACAGGTGCGGCCGCTCGGGCCTGGTCCGCATCTGGTCCACCAGCCGGGCCGCCACCGAGGGCGCCAGAACCGTCTCGCCCCGCGCGGCCGCTCGTACGGCCTCGGCCAGATCCGCTCGCGGCATGTCCTTCAGCAGGTAGCCCGCGGCCCCCGCCTCGACGGCACGCAGGATGTCCCGGTCCGTCTCGTACGTCGTCAGGACGATCACCCGGCACGGCAGCCCCGCCTCGCTCATCCGCACGATCGAGTCCACGCCCCCGCCCTCCGGCATCCGCAGGTCCATCAGCACGATGTCGGGCCGCAACTCGGCCGCCAGCGCCTCCGCCCGCGGACCGCTGGAGGCGTCGGCGACGACCTCCAGGTCCGGCTCGGCACTCAGCATCGCCCGCAGACCCTCCCGTACGACGGGGTGGTCGTCGGCCAGGACGATCCGGATCACGATGAGCTCCTTGACGGCGACGGCGACGGCGACACCGATGGCGTCGGTGGTACGGGCAGGCGGACTGTCACGGTCGTGCCGGCGCCCGGCGCGCTGCTGATCCGTGCCGTTCCGCCCACCTCGGCGGCCCGGGCACGCAGTCCCGCCAGACCGTAGCCGTCACCGGCGGTGCCGGGGTCGAAGCCGCACCCGTCGTCCCGTACGGACACGGTGAGGGCCTCGACGGCGTACGTCAGCGCGATGTCGACGGCCGCCGAACCGCCCGCGTGCTTGCGCGCGTTGGCCAGCGCCTCCTGGCAGGAGCGCAGGACCACCACCTCGGGACCGGCCGGCAGCGGACGGACCGGCCCCGACACGCCCAGTGTCGCCTCGTGGCGCGCGGCGAGCCTGCGCAGCGCGTCCGGCAGCGAGGCGCCGTCCAGGTCGGCGGGCGCGCCACCGGCGACCAGGGCACGCGCCTCGGCGAGGTTCAGCCGGGCCGTCTCGTCCATCAGCGCCAGGTGACGCCGGACCTGGGGCACATCCCGGTCGAGTTCCGCCTCCACGGCCTGGACCAGCATGAGCAGGCTGGTGAAGCCCTGCGCGAGCGTGTCGTGGATCTCCCGGGCCATCCGCTCCCGCTCCGCCAGCGCGCCGTGCGCCGCCGACAGCCGGGAGACCTCGTGGCGGCTGGCGTCCAGCTCGGCTATCAGCTCGGCCCGCTCCTGGCTCTGCTCGATGATGCGGATCACCCAGGTGCCGACGGCCACCGAGAAGCCGAGGGTGACCACGGCGAACAACCCGTTGAAGAAGACGGCCTCGTCACTGGGCCACCACAGCAGCGCCCAGCCCGCCACGGGGGCGAGGTTGATCACGGCCACGGCCACCAGCGCCCACCGCATCCGCAGACTCATGAAGCACTGGGGGACGAGCGCGAACGTCATCAGACGCGTCTCGCCCACGAGGACCGCCGACGGCAGGAACAGCGCCATCGCCGCCACCAGATAACCGAGGGCCTGCCGTACCTCGGGCGGATCCCCGCGCAGGATGGGACGCCCCACCCACACGAACAGCGGGATCAACAGGACCAGCAGCCCTGCCGCGACCGCGCGGACCGGCCACCCCGGCTGTCCCGCACCGAGCACGAACACCAGGGTGGCCACCCAGATCAGCGCGAAGTAGGAGTCCCAGAGCCGGAACGAACGGTCCCAGGTGTAGGCACCGACCGCTAAGGCCGGACCGTTCATCCGTCGCGCCGGTTCTTCCACCGGAAGGTCAGCAGACACAACACCAATCCTCCGACGCACCACGCCCCCAGCACCAGGGCGATCCGCCCGAACTCCCAGCCTCCGGCCTGCTCCAGGACCTGCGCCGACTCCGGCAGGAACACCCCGCGCAGGCCCTGGCACATCCACTTCAGCGGGAAGAGCGCCCCGATGTTCAGCATCCAGCCCGGGATGGTGTCGATCGCGATGTACACCCCGGAGATGAACTGCAGGACGAGGAAGGGGAGCACCACCACGGAGGTCGCGCTCTTGCCCGACTTGGGGACCGAGCTGACGCTGATGCCGAGCAGCGCGCACGCCGTGAGACCCAGCACGAAGATCCAGGCGAAGTCGAACCACCGGCCCGCGTCCGACGGCAGCTCGACGTCGTACAAGGTCGTCCCGACGAGCAGCAGGATCACCGTCTCCAGCAGACCCGTGACGAGAACCAGCCAGATCTTGCCGAGAAAGTACGCCGCCTTCGGCATCGGCGTGCCGCGCAGCCGGCGCAGTACCTTCTCGTCCCGCTCGATCGCGATGGAGATGCCGAGCGACTGGAAACTCGTCGACATGATGCCGGCGGCCATCATCGCCGGGACGTACAGCTGCGAGGCGGTGATGCCGGCGCCCTGCACGTCGTCCCGGAAGATCGACGCGAACAGGAACAGGAACACCACCGGGAAGGCGAAGGTGAACACCACCTGCTCGCGCTGCCGGAAGAACTGCTTGATCTCCAGGGCCCCCCGGCTCAGTCCGAGCCCCCAGACCCCGGGCAGCCGCTCGGCGGGCGCCTCGGTCCGGGACCGTACGGCGGACGTGGTCATCGCGCGTCCTCCTGTCCGGTGAGCCGGAGGTAGACGTCCTCGAGCGTGGGGCGGGTCACCCGTAGCCCCGGGATCTCGCCGTCGAAGCGGCGCATCAGCTCGGCGACCGTCCGGGTCGGCGTGTCCGTGCGCTCGGCGCGCGGGGAGCCGTCCGGCTCGGTCCACTCGACGGTGGCACCGCTGCCGTGCCGGTCCCGCAGCTCGGCCGGCTCCCCCTCGGCGACGACCTGTCCCTTGGTGACGATCGCCAGCCGGTGCGCGAGCGCCTCCGCCTCCTCCAGGTAGTGCGTGGTCAGCAGGATGGTCGTGCCCTCGTCGGCCAGCCCCCGGATCAGGTCCCAGAACTGGCGCCGGGCCGCCGGGTCGAAACCGGTCGTCGGCTCGTCCAGGAGCAGCAGCTCCGGGCCGCCGATCACCCCCAGCGCCACGTCCAGCCGCCTGCGCTGCCCGCCGGAGAGCGCCTTGATCCGGCTGTCCGCCTTCGCCTCCAGACCGACCAGGCCGATGACCTCCTCCGGGTCCCGCGGCCTCGGGTAGTAGCGGGCGAAGTGCCGCACGGTCTCGCGGACCGTCAACTCCGCGGGCGCGGATTCGTCCTGCCAGACGATTCCGACACGCGAGCGCCACGCGCGCGGGCCGTGCGCCGGATCCGTGCCCAGCACGGACACCTCGCCCCCGTCCCGGGAGCGGTTGCCCTGGAGGATCTCCACCGTCGTGCTCTTGCCCGCGCCATTGGGTCCGAGCAGTCCGAAGACCTCGCCCCTGCGGATACCGAGATCGATGCCGTCGACCGCGGTCACGTCGCCGTACTGCTTACGCAGCCCCCGTACGTCCACCGCGAGTCCGTTCGCGTGTGCTGTCATGGAGACGAGCCTCGTCCTGAATCGAGCGCTCCGGGACGACCGCGCGTACCTCCTTATGTCCACCGAACGGTGGACACGCGCGCGCGTGCGGCACAATGGCCCGTGTCCCGACAAGGTCCAACTCTCAAGTGACGGAATCGGCGTGATGAGCAAGACGACAGTCAAAGACGTCTCCACCGAGCCCGAGCCGGAGCGAGCCGACGTCGCGCCGCGGTCGGTGGGCGGCAGTCGCGCCTTCGCCCTGCTGCTGGTGATCACCGGCGCGGCGGGACTGCTCGCCGCGTGGGTCATCACGATCGACAAGTTCAAGCTGCTCGAGGCCAAGGTCGAGGGCAAGTCCTTCACGCCGGGCTGCAGCCTCAACCCCGTCGTCTCCTGCGGCAGCGTCATGGAGAGCAAGCAGGCCGCCGCCTTCGGGTTCCCCAACCCGATGCTCGGTCTCGTCGCCTACGGCATCGTCATCTGCGTGGGCATGAGCCTGCTCGGGCGGGCCCGCTTCCCGCGCTGGTACTGGCTCACCTTCAACGCCGGCACCCTCTTCGGCGTCGGCTTCTGCGCCTGGCTGACGTTCCAGTCCCTGTACCGCATCAACGCGCTGTGCCTGTGGTGCTGCCTGGCCTGGGTCGCGACGATCATCATGTTCTGGTACGTGACCTCGTTCAACGTGCGCAACGGCTTCCTGCCCGCGCCCAGTTGGCTGAAGGGCTTCTTCGGCGAGTTCACCTGGGTCATGCCGGTGCTGCACATCGGCATCATCGGCATGCTGATCCTGACCCGCTGGTGGGACTTCTGGACCAGCTGACGCGGCCTCCGCGTTGTCAGTGCGGTGATTTAGGGTTCTGAGCGTGGAGCCCGATCTGTTCACCGCAGCCGCAGAAGAACGCCAGGAGAAGGAGCCGTCCAGCAGCCCCCTGGCGGTCCGGATGCGCCCGCGCACCCTCGACGAGGTCGTGGGCCAGCAGCACCTGCTGAAGCCGGGCTCCCCGCTGCGCAGGCTGGTCGGCGAGGGCAGTGGAGGCCCGGCCGGACCGTCCTCGGTGATCCTGTGGGGCCCGCCCGGCACCGGCAAGACGACCCTGGCGTACGTCGTCTCCAAGGCCACCAACAAGCGCTTCGTGGAGCTCTCGGCGATCACCGCCGGCGTCAAGGAGGTCCGCGCGGTCATCGACGGCGCCCGCCGCGCCACCGGCGGATACGGCAAGGAGACCGTCCTCTTCCTCGACGAGATCCACCGCTTCAGCAAGGCCCAGCAGGACTCCCTGCTCCCAGCGGTCGAGAACCGCTGGGTGACACTGATCGCCGCGACGACCGAGAACCCGTACTTCTCGGTCATCTCTCCGCTCCTGTCCCGCTCCCTCCTCCTCACCCTCGAACCTCTCACCGACGACGACCTGCGCGGCCTGGTGCACCGGGCCCTGGCCGACGAGCGCGGTCTGAAGGGCGCCGTCACCCTCCCCGAGGACACCGAGGCCCACCTGCTGCGCATCGCCGGCGGCGACGCCCGCCGCGCCCTGACCGCTCTGGAGGCCGCCGCCGGGGCCGCGCTGGACAAGGGCGAGACGGAGGTCGGCCTCACCACGCTGGAGGAGACCGTCGACCGCGCCGCCGTGAAGTACGACCGCGACGGCGACCAGCACTACGACGTGGCCAGCGCCCTGATCAAGTCCATCCGCGGCTCCGACGTCGACGCGGCCCTGCACTACCTCGCCCGCATGATCGAAGCCGGCGAGGACCCCCGCTTCATCGCCCGCCGCCTGATGATCTCCGCCAGCGAGGACATCGGCCTCGCCGACCCCAACGCCCTCCCCATAGCGGTCGCCGCCGCCCAGG
Source organism: Streptomyces sp. NPDC002838 (assembly GCF_040295365.1). NCBI lineage: Bacteria > Bacillati > Actinomycetota > Actinomycetes > Kitasatosporales > Streptomycetaceae > Streptomyces > Streptomyces sp. NPDC002838. Next base: position 12,422 of record NZ_JBEOVF010000083.1, read on the forward strand.
CCGTCGCCATGATCGGCTTCCCCGAGGCCGCCCTCACCCTCAGCCACGCCACCATCGCCCTCGCCCTGGCCCCCAAGTCCAACTCCGCGACCACCGCGATCGGCGCCGCCCTGGACGACGTACGAAAGGGCCAGGCGGGTCCGGTGCCGCCGCACCTGCGCGACGGGCACTACAAGGGCGCCGCCAAGCTGGGACACGCGCAGGGGTACGTGTATCCGCACGACCTGCCCGAGGGCATCGCCGCCCAGCAGTACGCCCCGGACGCGATCAAGGACCGTGAGTACTACACCCCGGGCCGGCACGGGGCGGAGGCGCGGTACGCGGACGCCGTGGAGTGGACCAGAAAACACCTCGGTCGTAAGCGGTCTTGAGCACCCTGTAGACTCGCTTGAAGCGCTGAGTCCCGTGTCCGGACCCCGAAAGGGAGCCGGCACCACCAGAACGGGACATCCAGCCGGAGGCCTGGTCCGCCAGGATCTCCAGGAGCGTCGCGCACCGTCGAACGGTGTCGCGGGCAGCCCACCACCACCCGGAGCTCCGGGAGAGGTCGGTGGGCCACTCGCGTGCTGCACGTATGTGCCCAGACCAGGGGAGCGGCTGCCCCGCAGGTCCCATGCGGACCCGCAGGGTTTCCCCGGCTGCGGATGCGACCTCCCCTAACCCTGGTGAGCCGGATACAGACAGAGAGACTAAAGACAGTGGCGAATCAGTCCCGCCCCAAGGTCAAGAAGTCGCGTGCCCTCGGCATCGCGCTGACCCCGAAGGCCGTCAAGTACTTCGAGGCCCGCCCCTACCCGCCGGGTGAGCACGGCCGTGGCCGCAAGCAGAACTCGGACTACAAGGTCCGTCTGCTGGAGAAGCAGCGTCTGCGCGCGCAGTACGACGTGTCCGAGCGCCAGCTCGTCCGCGCCTACGAGCGTGCCTCCAAGGTTCAGGGCAAGACCGGTGAGGCCCTGATCATCGAGCTGGAGCGCCGTCTCGACGCCCTGGTCCTGCGTTCGGGCATCGCCCGCACGATCTACCAGGCCCGTCAGATGGTCGTCCACGGTCACATCGAGGTCAACGGCCACAAGGTCGACAAGCCGTCCTTCCGCGTCAAGCCCGACGACGTCGTGATGGTCCGCGAGCGCAGCCGCGAGAAGACCCTCTTCTCGATCGCCCGTGAGGGCGGCTTCGCCCCCGACGGCGAGACCCCGCGCTACCTCCAGGTGAACCTCAGGGCCCTGGCGTTCCGCCTGGACCGCGAGCCGAACCGCAAGGAGATCCCGGTGATCTGCGACGAGCAGCTCGTCGTCGAGTACTACGCCCGCTGATCACCAGCAGGCCGTAGCACCACCTCAGCCCGCCGTCTCCCCGCCCTTCCGGGTGGGCGAGGCGGCGGGTTTCGGCATGTCCAGGGCGGCCGCCACATGCCGCACCGGCCCGCGCGGCGCCGGCATCGCCCCCAGCGACGGCGTACGGAACGGTCCCAGCGCCCGGGCCACCGCTTCCTCCCGGCCGAGCAACGCACCTTGCCGTACGCACTCCGCGTACCCCTCGTCGCCCAGGCGCTCCCGCGCCATCGCCTCGCACCGCACGTGCGGCGCGTTGCAGTACGCCGAACCGAACAGCGGCAGGCCCACCGACGGCCACATCGTGGAAGCCGCGCCCTGCAGCGCCGCGGCCTCCGCCGCGTCCCCCTCCGTGGCCGTGACCAGGGCCAGCAGTTCGATCGGCAGCACCGAGCCGAGCAGATCGCGGAAGGCGTGGGCGCTGCCCAGGCAGTCCGTCAGCAACGTGCGGGCATGTGCCGGGGCGCCCTCGCTCCAGGCCGCGTGCGCCAGCACGTACAGCGCGTACGCGCGCGCCCAGCGCTCGCCGTGGTCCTCACAGATCCTGCGGACGTCCTCGCACAGCGCCACCGCCTCCGGCAGGTCGCCCTGGAACGCCCGCGTCATCGCCAGCTCGACCTGGCCCAGGACGTTGCTGTTGAGCTCGCCGATCTCCCGGTAGCGTGCCAGCGCCGAGCGCAGCAGCGTCTCAGCGCGCGCCATGTCGTCGCCGACCAGGGCCAGACAGCCGGTGCGATGCTCGGCGTACGCCACCGCCGTGGAGTGGCCGGTGCGTTCCGCCTCCTCGCGGCACTCCTGGAGCGCGGCCAATGCGGGCACCGTGTCGCCCCGCAGGATCGCCACGTAACCGAGCACCCCCAGGGCCTTCAGCCGCGACCGCGCATGGTCAGACTCCAGCTCCAGAGCACGCTCCAGCCAGTGCCGCCCCTCCGACAGCCGCCCGCAGCCGACCCAGTGGAACCACAGCGAGCCCAGGTACTGGCCCAGATACACCTCGTCCGGCTCGGACAGGCAGTACTCCAGGGCCGAGCGCAGGTTCGGCAGCTCCGCCTCGATCCGCGCGGCCACCTCGTTCTGCCGCGGCGAGAACCAGTCCAGCTCGCACCAGGTGGCCAGGCCCGCGTACCAGTCGCGGTGCCGCCGTCGCAGCCGGACCGCGTCCCCCGTCGCCTCCAGCCAGTCGGCGCCGTACGCCCGGACCGTGTCCAGCATGCGGTAGCGCATGCCCGTCGCGGTCTCCTCGCGCGTGACCACGGACTGGGCGAGCAGCTCCGTCAGGACATCGAGCACGTCGTCGGAGTGCAGTCCGTCGCCGGCGCAACGTACTCGGCGGCCTCAAGATCGAACCGCCCGGCGAACACCGACAGCCGCGACCACAGCAACCGCTCCTCGGGCGTGCACAGTTCGTGGCTCCAGCCGATCGCCGTACGCAGCGCCCGATGGCGGGGCAGGGTGTCCCGGGCCCCGCCGGTCAGCAGCCGGAACCGGTCGTCGAGCCGCTCAAGGAGCTGCCGGGGGGAAAGAGACGTCATCCGTCCCGCGGCCAGCTCGATCGCCAGCGGAATGCCGTCCAGACGCCGGCACAGTTCCCGTACCTCCGGATCGTCCCGGAGAGAGATCCCGTGCCGTGCCGCCCGGTCCAGGAACAGCTCGGTCGCCTCCTCCTCGCCGAGCGGCCCCAGCGGCAGCACCCGCTCACCGGTCACGTCCAGGGCTCTGCGCCCCGCGGCGAGCACCCCGAGACCGGGCGCCCGGCGCAGCAGCTCGCTCACCAGCGAGGCGCACGCGTCCACCAGGTGCTCGAACCCGTCGAGGACCAGCAGGAGTTCGCGGTCGGCGAGATGCGCGAGCAACGTCTCTCCCGGCCCGCGCGCGGTGTGATCCGTCAGCCCCAGGGCCTCCACGACCGCGTGGTCGACGAACTCCGGATCACGCACCGGTGCCAGCTCCACCCGCCACACGCCGTCACGCGGCGAGGACCGCGCCGCCGCGTGCGCCGCCAGCCGCGACTTGCCGACCCCGCCGCCACCCGTCACCGTCACCGTCACCAGCCGAGCGGAGCCGAGCGCCCGCGCCAGCCCGGAGAGTTCGGCCGAGCGGCCCACGAACGCGTCGGTCTCCAGGGGCAGGTTGCCGTGCACGGGAGCGCTGCCGGCCTGAGGGATGCACACAAAACACGGAGCGTACTGAGCCGTATTCAGTCCGTACAATCGCTCCGCGCGACCCGAGTGCGCGCGGGCGGGAATCCGGTACGGAGCGGCATCCCCGGCGCGATAGGCTCGGCGTACGACTTTTTCGATACTCAGGCACGTTTCAGGGAGCGGGTGCACACAGTGTCCGGTGGAGAGGTTGCCGGGATCCTGGTGGCCGTCTTCTGGGCGATCCTGGTCTCCTTCCTCGCCGTCGCACTGGTGAGGCTGGCCCAGACGCTCAGGGCGACCACCAAGCTGGTGGCGGAGGTGACCGATCAGGCGGTCCCGCTGCTGGCCGACGCCTCCACGGCGGTGCGCTCCGCGCAGACCCAGATCGACCGGGTCGACGCGATCGCGTCGGACGTCCAGGAGGTCACGTCGAACGCCTCGGCGCTCTCGACCACCGTCGCCTCCACCTTCGGCGGTCCCCTGGTCAAGGTCGCGGCCTTCGGGTACGGCGTGCGCCGCGCCCTCGGCGGCCGACGTGAGGACGTGCCCGCCAAGGAGCCTCGACGTACCGTGATCGTGGGCCGTACGGTCCCGGCCGCGCGGCGGAGCAAGCGGAACAACCGCGGAAAGAAGGACTGACCCAAGGATGTTCCGCCGTACCTTCTGGTTCACCACGGGCGTCGCCGCCGGTGTGTGGGCCACCACCAAGGTCAACCGCAAGCTGAAGCAGCTGACCCCCGAGAACCTCGCCGCCACGGCGACGAACAAGGCGATCGAGGCCGGTCACCGGCTCAAGGACCGCGCGGTGGGCTTCGCGCTCGACGTCCGGGACAACATGGCCCAGCGGGAGGAGGAACTGGGCGACGCGCTCGGGATCAACGCCCCCGTCGACCCCGAACTCCCCGCACCCCGGCGGTACGCCGCCATCGAGAACCGCAACAACCCGAAGTACGTCGAGAGGCCGACGTACTCGTACAACCGGAATGAGGACCACTGATGGAGTCGGCTGAAATCCGCCGCCGCTGGTTGAGCTTCTTCGAGGAGCGCGGTCACACCGTCGTCCCTTCGGCGTCGCTCATCGCGGACGACCCGACTCTGCTGCTCGTCCCGGCCGGCATGGTGCCCTTCAAGCCCTACTTCCTGGGTGAGGTCAAGCCACCCTTCAGCCGCGCCACGAGCGTGCAGAAGTGCGTCCGCACGCCCGACATCGAAGAGGTGGGCAAGACCACCCGCCACGGCACCTTCTTCCAGATGTGCGGCAACTTCTCCTTCGGCGACTACTTCAAGGAAGGCGCCATCAAGTACGCCTGGGAGCTGCTCACCACGCCCCAGGACAGCGGTGGTTACGGCCTCGACCCCGAGCGCCTGTGGATCACCGTCTACAAGGACGACGACGAGGCCGAGCGCATCTGGCACGAGATCGTCGGCGTGCCCAAGGAGCGCATCCAGCGCCTCGGCATGAAGGACAACTACTGGTCCATGGGCGTCCCCGGCCCGTGCGGCCCCTGCTCCGAGATCAACTACGACCGCGGCCCCGAGTTCGGCGTCGAGGGCGGCCCCGCCGTCAACGACGAGCGGTACGTGGAGATCTGGAACCTCGTCTTCATGCAGTACGAGCGCGGCGAGGGCATCGGCAAGGACAACTTCGAGATCCTCGGCGACCTGCCGAGCAAGAACATCGACACGGGCCTCGGCATGGAGCGGCTCGCCATGATTCTGCAGGGCGTGCAGAACATGTACGAGATCGACACCTCCATGGCCGTCATCAAGAAGGCCACCGAGCTGACCGGCGTGGCCTACGGCGACGCCCACGACTCGGACGTCTCCCTGCGCGTGGTCACCGACCACATGCGCACGTCGGTGATGCTCATCGGTGACGGCGTGACCCCCGGCAACGAGGGCCGCGGCTACGTCCTGCGCCGCATCATGCGCCGCGCCATCCGCAACATGCGTCTGCTCGGCGCCACCGGCCCGGTCGTCAAGGACCTGATCGACACGGTCATCGAGATGATGGGCCAGCAGTACCCCGAGCTCGTCACGGACCGCGAGCGCATCGAGAAGGTCGCCCTCGCCGAGGAGAACGCCTTCCTCAAGACGCTCAAGGCCGGCACCAACATCCTCGACACGGCCGTCACCGAGACCAAGGCCGCCGGCTCTGCCGTGCTGCCCGGCGACAAGGCCTTCCTGCTCCACGACACCTGGGGCTTCCCGATCGACCTCACCCTGGAGATGGCCGCCGAGCAGGGGCTCTCCGTGGACGAGGACGGCTTCCGCCGCCTGATGAAGGAGCAGCGGGAGCGCGCCAAGGCCGACGCCCAGGCCAAGAAGACCGGACATGCCGGCGTCGGCGCCTACCGCGAGATCGCCGACAAGGCCGGCGAGACCGACTTCATCGGCTACACCGACACCGAGGGCGAGTCCACGATCGTCGGCATCCTGGTCGACGGTGTGTCCTCTCCGGCCGCCACCGAGGGCGACGAGGTCGAGATCGTCCTCGACCGCACCCCGTTCTACGCCGAGGGCGGCGGCCAGATCGGCGACACCGGCCGCATCAAGGTCGACTCCGGTGCCGTCATCGAGGTCCGCGACTGCCAGAAGCCGGTCCCGGGCGTGTACGTCCACAAGGGCGTCGTCCAGGTCGGCGAGGTGACGGTCGGTGCCACGGCCCACGCCTCGATCGACGACCGCCGCCGCAAGGCCATCGCCCGCGCCCACTCGGCCACTCACCTCACGCACCAGGCCCTGCGCGACGCCCTCGGCCCGACGGCCGCCCAGGCCGGCTCCGAGAACCAGCCCGGCCGCTTCCGCTTCGACTTCGGCTCGCCCTCCGCCGTCCCCACGGCCGTGATGACCGACGTCGAGCAGAAGATCAACGAGGTGCTCGCCCGCGACCTCGACGTCCGTGCCGACGTCATGGGCATCGACGAGGCCAAGAAGCAGGGCGCCATCGCCGAGTTCGGCGAGAAGTACGGCGAGCGCGTGCGCGTCGTGACCATCGGCGACTTCTCCAAGGAGCTGTGCGGCGGCACGCACGTGCACAACACCGCCCAGCTGGGCCTGGTGAAGCTGCTCGGCGAGTCGTCGATCGGCTCGGGTGTCCGCCGTATCGAGGCCCTCGTGGGTGTCGATGCCTACAACTTCCTCGCCCGGGAGCACACGGTCGTCGCCCAGCTCCAGGAGCTGATCAAGGGCCGCTCGGAGGAGCTCCCGGAGAAGGTCTCCGCCATGCTCGGCAAGCTGAAGGACGCCGAGAAGGAGATCGAGAAGTTCCGCGCCGAGAAGGTGCTCCAGGCCGCCGCCGGCCTCGCCGAGTCCGCCAAGGACGTACGAGGCGTCGCTCTGGTGACCGGTCAGGTCCCGGACGGCACGACCGCCGACGACCTGCGCAAGCTGGTCCTCGACGTGCGCGGCCGCATCCAGGGCGGCCGGGCCGCCGTGGTCGCCTTGTTCACCGTGAACAACGGCAAGCCGCTGACGGTCATCGCCACCAACGAGGCCGCCCGCGAGCGCGGTCTCAAGGCCGGCGAGCTGGTCCGTACGGCCGCCAAGACCCTCGGCGGCGGCGGTGGCGGCAAGCCGGACGTCGCCCAGGGCGGCGGCCAGAACCCGGCCGCCATCGGCGAGGCCGTCGACGCCGTCGAGCGCCTCGTGGTGGAAACGGCCAAGTGAGCGCGGCCGGACAGACGCGTGACGACGGCCCGGCGATGCGCCGCGGCCGTCGGCTCGCGATCGACGTCGGGGACGCCCGCATCGGGGTCGCCTCGTGCGACCCCGACGGGATCCTCGCCACCCCGGTGGAGACGGTCCCCGGCCGGGACATCCCCGCGGCTCACCGCCGACTGAGGCAACTGGTCGAGGAGTACGAGCCGATCGAGGTCGTCGTCGGTCTCCCGCGCTCCCTCAAGGGGGGCGAGGGTCCGGCCGCGGTCAAGGTCCGCGGCTTCGCCCAGGAGTTCGCCAAGGGGATCGCCCCCGTGCCGGTCAGGCTCGTGGACGAACGGATGACCACGGTGACGGCCAGTCAGGGACTGCGCGCCTCAGGGGTGAAGTCCAAAAAGGGCAGATCGGTCATTGACCAGGCAGCGGCCGTGATCATCTTGCAGCAGGCCCTGGAATCCGAACGGGTGTCAGGTAAAGCACCCGGCGAACGCGTCGAAGTGGTCATCTGATCGCGATACGGTAACGTTCCGCGCGATGCGGCGGTGTTCGAACAGCCGTCGTACAGAAAGAGGCGGAACGGGAGCCGAGCCGTAAACGAATGGCGACCGCCGCTTCGCGGCTCTAGGGGATCGATGACTGAGTATGGCCGGGGCGAAGGCTCCGAACCGTGGCATCCGGAGGACCCGTTGTACGGGGACGGCGGATGGGGCGGACAGCAGGCCCAGGCGGGCCAGCAGTCCCCCTACGGCGGCCAGCCGCAGCACCATCCGGAGCAGCCGCAGCAGCCGCAGTACGGCGACTGGGGCAACGGCCAGCAGGCCGCGTACGGTCAGGCGCAGCAGCACTACCAGCAGCAGCACCAGCAGCAGTACGGCGAGCAGCAGTACAACCAGCAGCAGTACGACCAGCAGCAGTACGACCAGCAGTACAACCAGCAGTACGACCAGCAGCAGTACGGTGCCCAGCCGCAGCAGCAGTACGACAACGGCGACTGGGCCACCGGCAGGCACACGCACGGCCAGTACCCCGACCCGGCGGACCCGTACGGGCAGCAGAACATGGCGTACGGCGGGCAGCAGCCCGACTACTACGGCACCCCGGACGCGTATCCGCCGCCGGAGCCGCCCAGTCGGCGGCGCGCCGAACCGGAGCCGCGGACCGACTGGGACCCGGGCCCTGACCAGGGAGAACACGCCTTCTTCGCGGGCGGTGGCGATGACGACGACAGCGACGACGAGGCGGGGGACCAGGGCGGGCGCGGCGACCGGCGGGGCCGTGGCGGCAAGGAGAAGAAGCGCCGCAGTGGATGCGCCTGTCTGGTGGTCCTGCTGGTGCTCGGTGGCGGAGTGGGTGGAGTCGGATATTTCGGCTACCAGTATTACCAGGATCGTTTCGCCCCGGCTCCGGACTACGCCGGCGGAGGCACGAGCCAGATCGTGACCGTCGAGATCCCCAAGGGCGCGACCGGTGCCGCGATCGGCCGGGCGCTGAAGACCGCGGGCGTGGTCAAGAGCGTCGACGCCTTCGTGTCCGCGCAGTCGCAGAATCCCGACGGGAACAAGATCCAGGCCGGCGCCTATCTGCTGAAGAAGCAGATGTCCGCCGAGAGTGCCGTCGCGATGATGCTCGACCCGACGAGCCAGAACAATGTGTTGGTCAGGCCGGGCGAGCGCAATATCGCCGTCTACAAGAGCATTGACGAGAAGCTCGAATTGTCGTCCGGCACCACCAGGAAGGTCGCCGAGAAGAAATACGAGAGCCTCGGTCTGCCGAGCTGGGCGAACGACAACAGTGAGATCAAGGACCCGCTGGAGGGCTTCCTCTACCCGGGCACCTATCCGGCCGCCAAGGGCATGAAGCCCGAGACGGTTCTGAAGGAGATGGTGACCCAGGCCGCACGGAAGTACGACGAGTTCGGCCTGGAGACCAAGGCCAAGGCGCTCAAGCTGAAGAACCCGCTGCAGGTCGTCACGGTCGCGAGCCTCGTCCAGGCCGAGGGCAAGACCAGCGACGACTTCCGCAAGATGGCGGAGGTGGTCTATAACCGGCTCGATCCCGCGAACCCCGAGACCTACGGGGCCGTGCAGTTCGACTCGACCTACAACTACCTGAAGAACGAGAGCAACATCGACGTCACCGAGGCGGAGGTCAACAGCAACAAGGACCCGTACAACACGTACACACAGAAGGGCCTGCCGCCCGGTCCGATCGGAAACCCGGGCGACGAGGCCATGAAGTCGGCACTGAATCCGACCGACGACGGCTGGTACTACTTCGTGGCGACGGACGGCGTGAACAAGACCGAATTCGCCAAGACACACGCGGAATTCCTGAGGCTCAAGGAAAAGTTCAATGAGAGCAGGGGCAGCTGACGCCCGCCGGGCCGCCGTGCTCGGCAAGCCCATCGCCCACTCCCTCTCCCCGGCGCTGCACCGCGCCGCCTACCAGGAACTGGGGCTCACGGACTGGTCGTACGACCGGTTCGAGGTCGACGAGGCCGCCCTGCCCGGCTTCATGGCGGAACTCGGGCCGGAGTGGGCCGGGCTGTCGCTGACCATGCCGCTGAAGCGGGCCGTCATTCCGCTGCTCGACGAGATCACCGACACGGCGGCCTCGGTCGAGGCGGTCAACACGGTCGTGTTCACCGAGGACGGCCGCCGGGTCGGCGACAACACCGACATCCCCGGCATGGTCGCCGCCCTGCGCGAGCGGGGGATCGAGCAGGTCGACTCGGCCGCGATCCTCGGCGCCGGCGCCACCGCCTCCTCCGCGCTGGCCGCCCTGGCCCGGATCTGCACCGGCGAGGTCGTCGCCTACGTCCGCAGCGAGGCCCGCGCCGCCGAGATGCGGCAGTGGGGCGAGCGGCTCGACGTCGAGGTCCGTACGGCGAACTGGGCCGACGCCGCTCAGGCGCTGCGCGCACCGCTCGTCGTCGCCACCACCCCGGCAGGCACGACCGACGCGCTGTCCTCGGCCGTACCGGAGCGGCCCGCCACCCTCTTCGACGTGCTCTACGACCCGTGGCCGACCGAGCTCGCCGCCCGCTGGTCCGGGTACGGCGGGGCCGTCGTGAGCGGACTCGACCTGCTGATCCACCAGGCGGTGCTCCAGGTCGAGCAGATGACGAGGCGCGGGCCGGCGCCGCTGGACGCCATGCGGAAGGCCGGCGAGCACGAACTCGCGGCTCGGTAGGGACCGCTCGGTTGAGTGTCGGTGCGTGGTAATGCTGTGAAGCCCCTTTACCGAGTGGTAACTCCTGGTCATGATCTCCGGACGGCCCGGCAACGTCGGCGGGTCGCCGAACGGAGCTGCCATGCCACGTCACAGCCGGCGCCGGTTTCTCACCTATCTGGTGGCCGCGCCCACGCTCGCCGTCGCGACCAAGATCGGTCTGGACACCTTCGCCCCCGGAGACGCCGAGGGGGCGATACCCACCCCGCCGGCCCCGGCCGATCTGCTCGACCTCGGTGATCTGCTGATCCTGGCCGGGAAACCCACCGCGTCCATGCTGGTGCTCAGCGTAGACGAGGAGGGCATCGCCCACTTCAGGCTGCCCAGGGAGGAGGTCGGCCAGGGGCTCACCACCGCGGTCGCCATGCTGGTCGCGGAGGAACTGGACACCCCGCTCGACCGCGTCCGTGTCCAGTTGGAGGACGCCCGGCCCGAGCTGCTGTTCAACCAGCTGACCGGCAGCTCCAACTCCGTCCGGTCCCTGTACGACCCGGTGCGGCACACCGCGGCCGCCGCTCGCGCCCGTATGGTCGGCGCGGCCGCCAGGCGATGGGAACTCGACGCAGGCGACCTGACGGTACGTCAGGGTGTCGTGGTCGCGCCCGATGGCCGTACCGCCTCGTACGGCTCCCTGTCGGCTGCCGCCGCCTCCCTCGACCTGGGCGCCCTGACCGTCACGCCCAAGAAGGAGTCGGACCACACCCTCGTCGGCACCCCCACCTCGCGCATCGACGCCCGTGCCCTGGTCACCGGCCAGCACGAGTACACGCTCGACCTCGACGTCCCGGGCGCCAAACCGTGCATGGTGCGCCGGCCGCCGACCGTCAACGGCACGGTGAAGTCGGTGAACAACGAGGCCGCCGTACGGGCCATGCCGGGCGTGCTGGACATGGTCACCATCGACACCGGCGTGGCCGTGGTCGCCGAGACGTTCGGGCAGGCCCTGGACGCCAAGAACGCCCTGGACGTCACCTGGGGTCCGGGGACCGTGGACGGGCTGTCCGACGACGGCGTCCGGGCGAAGCTGAAGGCGGCGACCCCGTCGCTGGACGTCCTCGGGGCTCTGGTGAAGAAGGTGGAGGGCGAGTTCGACTTCGCCTTCGCCAGCCACGCCCCGATGGAGACCAACTCCGCCGTCGCCGACGTACGTGCCGACCGCGCCGAGATCTGGTCGGGACTGAAGTCGCCGATCATCGCGCAGGCGGCGATAGCCAAGGCCATCGGGCTGCCGGTCTCCAAGGTCAGGGTCCACGTGGTGCAGTCGGGCGGTTCCTTCGGACGCCGGCTGTTCTACGACGCGGCCCTGGAGGCCGCCGTCGTGTCCAAGAAGACCAGCCGTCCCATCCGCCTGATGTGGTCGCGGATCGACGACACGCGGCACGGCCGGATGCGGCCCGCCACCCACCACCGGATCCGTGCCACCTATGTGGCCGGTCAGGTGCTCACCTTCCAGCACCAGGTGGCGGCCGTGGAGACCGACTTCCGGCACGGCCTCGGCGACGCGATCACCGCCGCCGCGGCCGGTCTGCCCACCGGGCTCGGCAACGCGAGCTTCGCGCAGACTCTGTTCCTGACCACGGTGAAGTCCCCCTACAACTTCGGCGTCACCACACAGACGCTCACCGAGGTGCCGCTCAAGATGCACACCGGGTCGTGGCGTTCGGTGTACTCGGGCAACACACGCGGCGCCGAGGAGATCATCGTCGACGAACTGGCGGCGAAGCTCGGCAAGGACCCGGTGGCCTTCCGGCGCGCGTTCCTGAAGACCGGCCGGCAGCGGGCCGTCCTCGACAAGGTCGCCGAGGAGGGCGAGTGGGGCCGGAGCCTGCCCGACGGCTGGGCCCAGGGCGTCGGCTTCCACGAGGAGTACAAGTCCTGCACGGCCTGCCTGGTGGAGATCGACGCCACCGATCCGAAGAAGCCCCGCGTGACGAAGGCGGTCATCGCCGCTGACGTGGGCCGGGTGATCAACCCGCGCGGCCTGGAGGCGCAGCTGCTCGGCGGCCTGACGGACGCGATCTCCACCACCCTGCGCGCCGGGCTCCACATCGACAAGGGACTCCCGCTGGAGGGCAGCTACTCGCAGTTCCACTACGCCCGCCAGAAGGACTCCCCGAAGGACGTGAAGATCTTCGTCATCGAGGGCGGCGACGAACCCGGCGGCGCGGGTGAACTCGGCGTCCCGGCAGCCGTCGGAGCCGTCGCCAACGCCTACGCCCGGGCCACCGGCACCAAGCCGCGCAGCTTCCCCGTCACCTTCGACGTGGACTTCACGCCCTTCCCTCGCTGAGCATCCCGCAAGGAGTCCGTACGTGCCCTCCCACACCTTCACCGTCAACGGGAAGACCGTCACCGTCGACGCCCCCGACGACCTGCCCCTGCTGTGGGCCCTGCGCGACCTGCTCGGCGTCCGCGGCCCGAAGTACGGCTGCGGCATCGACGTCTGCAAGGCCTGCACCAGCCACCTCGACGGCGAGGCCATCCGGCCTTGTTCGGTTCCGGTCTCCGAGGCCGCGGGCCGTGAGGTCACCACCATCGAGGGGCTCGCCGACGGCGACCGGCTGCACCCCGTCCAGGAGGCCTGGCTGGAACAGGACGTCGCCCAGTGCGGCTACTGCCAGCCCGGGCAGATCATGGCCGCCGTCGCCCTCCTCAAGCGCACCAGCGACCCCACCGACGCCGACATCGACGAGATCGCCAACGTCTGCCGCTGCGGCACGTACTTCCGCATCCGCGAGGCGATCAAGAGCGCGGCGGCGCGGATGGGATGACGCGGCGAGGCTCCTCGCCCCAGCGTCCGTCTGATGGACCCGCGGCCGGGTACGGCACCGGACGTGGGAGGATCGGAGGTGGCGGACCGGGGCCGCGCACTCGGTTGCGCCGTCGCCGTACGCGAGGACGCGCGTACGCAGGGCAGTACCGGGGCGCGAGCATGGAGGAGCACCGTTGAGCAGGTTGCGCTGGCTGACCGCGGGGGAGTCCCACGGTCCCGCACTCGTGGCGACGCTGGAGGGCCTTCCCGCCGGCGTGCCGATCACCACCGAGATGGTGGCGGACCACCTGGCCCGGCGTCGGCTCGGCTATGGACGCGGTGCGCGCATGAAGTTCGAGCGCGACGAGGTCACCTTCATCGGCGGTGTGCGGCACGGCCTGACCCTCGGCTCTCCGGTCGCGGTCATGGTGGGCAACACCGAGTGGCCGAAGTGGGAGCAGGTCATGGCGGCCGACCCGATCGACCCGGAGGTGCTGGCCGGCCTGGCGCGCAACGCGCCGCTGACCCGTCCGCGTCCCGGGCACGCCGACCTGGCGGGCATGCAGAAGTACGGCTTCGACGAGGCCAGGCCGATCCTGGAGCGCGCCTCCGCGCGGGAGACGGCGGCCCGGGTGGCGCTGGGCGCGGTGGCCCGGTCGTACCTGAAGGAGACGGCCGGTATCGAGATCGTCTCCCATGTGGTGGAGCTGGCGGGCGCCAAGGCGCCGTACGGCGTCTACCCCAAGCCTGCGGACGTGGAGAGGCTGGACGCGGACCCGGTGCGCTGTCTGGACGCGGACGCGTCGAAGGCGATGGTCGCGGAGATCGACCAGGCCCACAAGGACGGCGACACCCTCGGCGGTGTGGTGGAGGTGCTGTCGTACGGGGTGCCGGTGGGGCTGGGCTCGCATGTCCACTGGGACCGGCGGCTGGACGCCCGGCTGGCGGCCGCGCTGATGGGCATCCAGGCGATCAAGGGGGTCGAGGTCGGTGACGGCTTCGACCTGGCGCGGGTGCCGGGCTCCAAGGCGCACGACGAGATCGTCACCACCGACGAGGGCATCCGGCGGGCCACCGGCCGCTCCGGCGGCACGGAGGGCGGCCTGACCACCGGTGAGCTGCTGCGGGTGCGGGCGGCGATGAAGCCGATCGCGACCGTGCCGCGGGCGTTGCAGACCGTGGACGTGGTCACCGGTGAGGCCACGCAGGCCCACCACCAGCGCTCGGACGTGTGCGCGGTGCCCGCGGCCGGGATCGTGGCCGAGGCGATGGTCGCGTTGGTGCTGGCGGACGCGGTGGCGGAGAAGTTCGGTGGCGACTCGGTGCCCGAGACCCGCCGAAACGTCCGGTCGTACCTCGAGAACCTGGCGATCCGGTGAGCGCAGTGCCTGCGATCGTGCTGGTCGGCCCGATGGGCGTCGGCAAGTCCACCGTCGGGCGGCTGCTGGCCGAGCGGCTCGGGGTCGGTTACCGGGACACCGACGAGGACATCGTCGCCGAGCAGGGGCGGACCATCGCCGAGATCTTCGTCGACGAGGGCGAGCCCGCCTTCCGCGCGATCGAGAAGCGGGCCGTGCAGCAGGCGCTCGCCGAGCATCACGGTGTCCTGGCGCTGGGCGGCGGCGCGATCCTCGACGCGGACACGCGGGCGCTGCTCGCCGGGCAGCGGGTCGTCTACCTGTCGATGGAGGTCGACGAGGCGGTCAAGCGCACCGGCCTGAACGTGGCCCGGCCGCTGCTGGCGGTCAACCCGCGCAAGCAGTGGCGGGAGCTGATGGAAGCGCGGCGGCACCTGTACGAGGAGGTCGCCACGGCCGTCGTGGCCACCGATGGCCGTACACCTGAAGAAGTGACCCAAGCCGCCCTTGACGCACTGGAGTTGAAAGAAGCATGAGCGAGGCAGTGACGCGGATCCAGGTCGGCGGCACCGCGGGCAGCGAGCCGTACGAGGTCCTGGTGGGCCGTCAACTCCTGGGCGAGCTCGGTGGGTTGATCGGTGACAGGGTCAAGCGGGTCGCCGTGATCCACCCCGAGGCGCTGGCGGAGACCGGCGACGCGCTCCGCGCCGACCTGGCCGAGCAGGGCTTCGAGGCCGTCGCCATCCAGGTGCCGAACGCGGAGGAGGCCAAGACCGCCGAGGTCGCCGCCTACTGCTGGAAGGCGCTGGGCACCTCCGGCTTCACCCGCTCCGACGTCATCGTCGGCGTCGGTGGCGGCGCGACCACCGACCTCGCCGGGTTCGTCGCCGCGACCTGGCTGCGCGGGGTGCGCTGGATCGCCGTCCCCACCACCGTGCTCGCCATGGTGGACGCGGCCGTCGGCGGCAAGACCGGCATCAACACCGCGGAGGGCAAGAACCTCGTCGGCTCCTTCCACCCGCCGGCCGGCGTGCTGTGCGACCTGGCCGCCCTGGACTCCCTCTCGGTCAACGACTACGTCTCCGGGCTCGCCGAGATCATCAAGGCCGGCTTCATCGCCGACCCCAGGATCCTGGAGCTCATCGAGGCCGACCCCGAGGCCGCCCGCACGCCGGCCGGCCCGCACACCGCCGAGCTCATCGAGCGCTCCATCAAGGTCAAGGCCGAGGTCGTCTCGTCCGACCTGAAGGAGTCCGGTCTCAGGGAAATCCTCAATTACGGCCACACCCTCGCTCACGCCATCGAGAAGAACGAGCGCTACAAGTGGCGCCATGGCGCGGCGGTCTCCGTCGGCATGCACTTCGCCGCCGAACTCGGCCGCCTGGCGGGCAGGTTGGACGACGCCACCGCCGACCGCCACCGTACGGTCCTGGAGTCGGTGGGTCTGCCTCTGCACTACCGCTACGACCAGTGGCCCAAGCTGCTGGAGACCATGAAGGTCGACAAGAAGTCCCGCGGCGACCTGCTGCGCTTCATCGTCCTGGACGGCCTGGCCAAGCCCACCGTCCTGGAGGGCCCCGACCCGGCCGTGCTCCTCGCCGCGTACGGCGAAGTGGGCGAGTAAGGCCTCAAGTACACCTTCCGCGCGATTCGCCTCGCTCCCGATTCGCCTTGTGCCACAGGGCACTTCGGACCGCCCCCGGCCGTTGCACCAAACGACGACCAGGGGCGGTACCGTTCGGTAGCAACGGGTGCACCCCGCTGTCAGCGCCCCGGAGACGAACCGAGCCCAGAAGAACGAGACGGAGTGGCACCGGATGCAGCACGCAGTGGGTTCTCCGCTGCCGCCGCCCCATCAGCCGGGGCACGGACCGGTCACCGGCTGGTCGCCGGCCGCACACCACCCGGGTCCGCACCCCCCGGGCGCACACCAGGGTCCCGCCCCCGTGCCGCCCCCTCCGCCGTCGCCCGCCCCGGGCTTCACCGGAGCGCCCTCGGCCCCCGTGCCGCCCACGCCGCAGCACCCCCCGGTGCCGTCGGCGCCGGACACCACGGGCCATGTGCCGCTGCCGCCCGGCGGCCCCGTCGCCATGCCCAGCGCACCGCCCGCCACGACCGCCCCCGACCCGGCGGCCACCACCCTCGCGGTCCTGCTCATCGGCCCCGCGGGCGCGGGCAAGACGAGCGTCGCCAAGTACTGGGCAGACCATCGCCGGGTCCCCACCGCGCACATCAGCCTGGACGACGTACGTGAATGGGTCCGCTCGGGCTTCGCCGACCCCCAGTCCGGGTGGAACGACCATTCCGAGGCGCAGTACCGCCTCGCCCGCCGCACCTGCGGCTTCGCCGCGCGCAACTTCCTGGCCAACGGCATCTCGTGCATCCTCGACGACGCCGTCTTCCCCGACCGCCCGGTCGTCGGTCTCGGCGGCTGGAAGCGCCACGTCGGCCCCGGCCTCCTGCCGGTCGTCCTCCTCCCCGGCCTGGAGATCGTCCTGGAGCGCAACGCCGAACGCACGGGCAACCGCCGCCTCACCGACGAGGAGGTCGCCCGCATCCACGGCCGCATGGCCGGCTGGTACGGCTCCGGCCTCCCGATCATCGACAACTCCCAGCTGGACGTACCGCAGACGGCCCAGGTGCTGGACGACGTACTGGCACGCTCGATAGCGAGCCCACCGCAGTGGTAGGGGATGCCATCAAGGGGACGTACCAACGGAGCTGAGCCAAGCCCACCTAGGGCCTGTATCGATATGCGGCTCCGCCGCGGGGGCGCGACCAGCCCCCACGGCCCGCAGTCGGCAAACAACCGCTGGTCCCCCGAACGGCGCCCGCCCACTCGGCCCTCTCAACCGGCGCCGACCCTGCGGAGCTCATACGCTCGGCTCATGTCAGAGGTGTACGCAGCTCGCCGAACCCGCCTACGGGAACGCTGCAAAGCCAGCGGCAGCGCGGCCGCGCTCGTCTCCCGTCCCGCCAACGTCCGCTACCTCGCGGGCGCCGCCCCGCACGGCGCCGTCCTGCTGCTCGGCAGTACCGAGGACCTGCTGCTGTGCCCCGGCCCGCCGGACGACCCCGCGGAAGGCCGGCCCGACGAGGCACTGCGCGTGCAGAGCCTGCCCAGGCCCGGCGGCGACCCTGCGGTCGCCGCGGCCGACCTCGCGGCAGCGCAGGGCGGCGACTCCCTCGCGATCGAGGAGCACCACCTCACGGTCGCCCGGCACCGGGCCATCGGATCCGTCGTGCCCCGGCTGCGCCTGGCCGACCTGGGCGGCGCGGTCGAGCAGCTGAGGGTGGTGAAGGACGAGGAGGAGATCTCCTGCCTCAGGATCGGCGCCGAGATCGCCGACCAGGCGCTGGGCGAGCTGCTCGAATCCATTCTCGTCGGCCGCACCGAACGCCACCTCGCCCTCGAACTTGAGCGCCGCCTCGTCGACCACGGCGCCGACGGCCCCGCCTTCGCGACCTCCGTCGCCACCGGCCCGAACGCGGGCCGACGCGGACACCGGCCCACCGACCGCCGGGTCGAGGAGGGCGATTTCCTCTCCGTCTGCCTCGGCGCGACCTACCGCGGCTACCGGTGCGAGATCGGCCGTACCTTCGTCATCGGTACGTCTCCCGCGGACTGGCAGATCGAGCTGTACGACCTCGTCTTCGCCGCTCAGCGCGCCGGCCGGGAGAGCCTGGCACCCGGCGCCGCCTACCGCGACGTGGACCGTGCCGCACGCCAGGTGCTGGACTCCGCGGGATACGCGGAGCACCTTCCGGCCCTGACGGGGCACGGGGTGGGACTCGAAATCGACGAGGACCCGCAGTTGGCTCCCGCGGCCATGGGTAAACTGGACGCTTGCGTGCCGGTCACCGTCGAACCGGGGGTCCACCTCCCGGGCCGGGGCGGTGTCCGGATCGATGACACGCTCGTCGTCCGCCCCGAGGCGGACGGCGGACCCGAGCTACTCACCATCACGACCAAGGAGCTGCTCGCGCTCTAGCTTCGAGCTGTGCGCCGGCCCCGGGGTCGTCCACGTCAGTCCAGGAGATTCCGCAACCGTGGCTTCCACGAACGACCTCAAGAACGGCATGGTGCTCAAGCTCGACAGCGGCCAGCTCTGGTCCGTTGTCGAGTTCCAGCACGTCAAGCCCGGCAAGGGCCCGGCCTTCGTGCGCACCAAGCTCAAGAACGTGCTCTCCGGCAAGGTCGTCGACAAGACCTTCAACGCCGGCGTCAAGGTCGAAACGGCCACCGTCGACAAGCGCGACATGCAGTTCTCCTACATGGACGGCGAGTACTTCGTCTTCATGGACATGGAGACGTACGACCAGCTCATGGTCGACCGCAAGGCCGTCGGCGACGCCGCCAACTTCCTCGTGGAGGGCTTCACGGCCACGGTCGCGCAGCACGAGGGCGAGGTGCTCTTCGTCGAGCTGCCGGCCGCCGTCGAGCTGACCGTCCAGGAGACCGAGCCGGGCGTCCAGGGCGACCGCTCCACCGGCGGCACCAAGCCCGCCACCCTGGAGACCGGCCACCAGATCCAGGTCCCGCTCTTCATCACCACCGGTGAGAAGATCAAGGTCGACACCCGTACGAGCGACTACCTCGGCCGGGTGAACAGCTAACTGTGGCTGCCCGCAACACGGCCCGCAAGCGCGCCTTCCAGATCCTCTTCGAGGGCGACCAGCGCGGCGCCGACGTCCTGACAGTCCTCGCGGACTGGATCCGGCTCTCCCGGACCGACACCCGGCAGCCGCCGGTGAGCGAGTACACGATGCAGCTGGTCGAGGGCTACGCCGCATACGCGAAGCGCATCGACGAGCTGCTCGCGCAGTACTCGGTCGGCTGGACGCTCGACCGGATGCCGGTCGTCGACCGCAACATCCTGCGCCTGGGCGCCTACGAGCTGATCTGGGCGGACGAGACGCCGGACGCCGTCGTGCTCGACGAGATGGTGCAGCTGGCGAAGGAGTTCTCCACGGACGAGTCGCCCTCGTTCGTCAACGGCCTGCTCGGCCGGCTCAAGGACTTGAAGCCCTCACTGCGCCGGGACGAGGCGTAAGAGGCGCAAGAGGCTAAAACGCCTGAGGGCCCGCAGCGAGGCCGCCGCGGGCCCTTGGGCGTTCCTGTACCTCCGAGGTCCTCGAAGGCCGCAGAAAGCCGCCGGGGGGGGCCCGACAGGGGAGTTTAGGCCCCCCCCCCGGGCCGGTTGTGAGGGTGGGTGGTGGGGGGGGAGCGCCACTAGGGGGGGGACCCCCCCC
>NZ_JBEOVF010000084.1:0-32024 GCF_040295365.1 Streptomyces sp. NPDC002838
GTCATGCGGCTGGGTTTCCTGGCCGTACTGTGGCTGTTCGTGTGCCCCCTCTGGAGGGTGCAGCGGCCCCGACCTGGTCAGTAGCGAACGTTTCGCAGATCGAGCTTCCACGCCTCGTCGGGGTGCTGGTCCCAGTAGGCGCGGAGTGCCAATTCTCGGTCCGCGAAGCGGCCTTGGTGGCACAGGCCGCCGTGGGAGAGGGTCACGCTCATGGCGAGCGGGGACTCGGTGGTCACCCAGTGCGGGGTCAGGGCGTGGCTCCACAGTCGGTCACCGGGCCCCATCCGTACGGACTCGCGGTCGGCCGGGTCGTGTTCGGGCGGTTCCTCTGCGGTGGTCTCGCCCACCACAGCGGCCTCGGCCGTGAGGTACTTGTCGGGGTCCCTGTAGCTGTGGAAGGTCTTCGTGCCCTCGACCTGCCACACGAGCCCGTGCGAGTTGTCGTTATGGTACGTCGATGAGGCACCGCCCGTGGAGATGAACAGCAGCGGCGCGCACCGTTGCCACGTGAACCCCCAGCTCGACAGCCGGGTTCGCCAGGGGACCATGACCTGCTCCTGGAATCCGCTGAGGAGTCCGTCGTAGAAGCGGGTGAGGTTGAAGTGGACGAGGCGGAACGTCCAGGTGGCCACTTCTTCGACCGGGGCTGTGCGGAAGGCCGACGTACGGTCCATGCGTACGGACCAGTCCTCGTCTCCGAGGATGGTGAAGCGCACTTCCTCGTCCTGCCGGACGGCGTCGAGGACGTCAAGGGCGGGCGGGAAGCTGAAGCCGGTGGCGGTGAGGACGTTGCTGACACGCTTGTTGGGAGGGGTCCGCCACCGTTCGATGAACTCTTCTGGTGTGGTGACTGGGGTCGTCATCGTCCACTCACGGGGTGTCGTCGGCGCGGCAGATGGCCGCGCACTCTGGGGTGGTCCGGTCCTGCGGTTCGGCGTGGAGAAAGCGACTGATCTCCGCGCGAGGCGCGCGCACGCTCACCCCCGTTTTGCCGTAGGGGCAGCGGCGGATCTCGCCGCTTGCGGACACGTACAGCGTCGCGGACGCGCAGGAGGGCCGTCGCGCGGGGTACAGGTGCATGGCTCGCAGGGCAGTGAGGTACTCCTGGAACCGCGGGGTGAGCTGGAAGTAGCGTCCGAGAAGGTCGGCGTCCTCCCGCTGCTGGGCCAGGTAGTTGTAGAAGGTCGAGCCGGCACGCTGGCGTGCCGTGTCGTCGAGCGCCACCGGGCTGAGCTGGATCTGGACTCCTGACTTCTCGACGCGCTCGTAGATGTCCTGGCACTCCTGGACTGTGAGCTTCCAGTACGTGAGGTGGAGAACTCTTTCTGCCGTGGGGACCTGATCGAGCGTCGCGATCGCCGACGCCACGGAACGGGTGGTGCGCCCGAGTTCCATGGCGCCGGCCGAGTCGGCGGACACGGTGACGTTCGCGAGCAGGCGCGCGCTGTCGGCCAACCGGTCTACGTCTTCGGGGTCTCGGACCGAGGTGACGATCGACACGGGAATCCCGAACTGGTGGGCGAGCCGTACGAGCTGGCGGAGGTGGGGGTGGTGCGTGGGTTCGCCGCCGGTCAGGCAGATCGCTTCGACACCCGTCTCCTTCAGCCGGGAGAGTGCCCGGGTGTATGTGGGGATGTCGAGGAAACCGTGGGCCCGGTCTGCTCGGAAGCAGAATCCGCAGGCGATCTTGCAGTGGCCGGCGGTGCTGATGAGCGCGGAGCGGAACCGCTGCCGGGCCGGCGAGGGAGGGTGCTCGGGGCTGGTGACGGTGTTCACTGCACCCCCGTGCTGTCCCATACGGCGATCTCCACGGTGCTCTCGTAGAAGTCGCACATCTGCGGGTCCGGCCGGTCTCCGCGAATCAGGAGCTGTTCGTTGCGTGAGGGGCCCCCGCAGATCGCCAGAGCCGGGCACTGGCCACACTCGGGGATGGGGGCGACGTTCTTGGCGATGCCGCCCAGCAGGTTCGGGTCCGCACGCAGTTCGTCGAGGGTGTGCAGGAAGGAGGGTGCGGTGAAGTTGATGTCGCAGAGGCTGACTCGGTTGCCGGGCAGCAGGGCAACGTTCAGGGTCCGGTCGCTCTGGATGTGGTCGAAGAGCATGGGGCGGCGCCGGTCGAGGGCCTGGAATGCCCGGTCGAGGACGGAGAACATCATCCCGCCACGCCCGAGGGCGACGAGGCGTGCTTGGTACAGCTCCCTGGCCAGCTCCCTGCCCTTGACCGTCCAGCGTCCGCTGGTGGGTATCGGGGTGTTGGCGTAGATGAACTTCAACCCGAGGTCGTCGATGATCCACGTGACGGTTTCGGCCAGGCGGCCGATGTTCGCGGGTGTGGGGGTGAGGTTGCAGCCCACATGGATGCCGCCTGCGTCGAGGAGCCGGCGGACGTTGCGCCGAATCCGGTCGTCGGCCGGTTGGCCGCCCAGGAGCCGCCGGTGCTCGGCGTTGATGGCGGGCGGTCCGTCGATCGAGATCCCGACGCCGTACTCGTACCGGGCGAAGTGCTCGATCATGGCGTCGGTGATGCGGGCCCCGTTGGTGACGACTGTTCGGCGGACCCGTTTGACGTCGTACCGCGCGGCGAGAGAGTCCGCGAGGGTGTCCCCGTGCTGCATCAGGTCGAACCGGGTCGTCGGTTCGCCGCCGAACCACTGGATGGCTACCTCGTCGCGACCGGCGTTCGTCTCGAAGAGGTAGGTCAGGCCGTCGGCGATTTCCTGCTCGGTCATGTCCGGCTTGCCGGTGTTGGTCTCGACGAAGCAGTAGCTGCACTTCATGTTGCAGGCGTCGGTGAGGACGACGCGTAAGCCGCTGATCCGTACGGGGACGGGATTCAGGTCGAGTTGGTGGAGCCGGTTATGGAGTGCTTCACGCTGATCAGCGCGAGGGCTGTCGGGCGTGAAGCCGAGCTCGGCGAGAGCTTTGTGGGTCGCGGTCGGGGGAACCGCGGAGAGGTCGGTGACCTCCCCGCGGTCGAGGTACACACTGTCCAGCGTGACCGGGTCGAGGAGGGCGCCCTCGCCATCCCGGACGTACTGGATGTACTTCCCCCACAGGAGCTGTGAGGTGACCATCTGTGTTACGCGGCTTCCTCTTCGAGGATGCCGCGCTCGGCCATGACCTTGCGGACGAGCTCCTCGCCGGCGGCCTGCAGCTGTGCTGAGGCCTCCGGTGAGCCTCCGTCGGCGAGGACGATCACACCGGGGAGGGTCGGGTTCGGGGCGATGACCGTGATGCCGGCGGGCTCGGTGCTGACCACCATGATGGCGTTCTCGACCGGGACCCAGTCCGCCTGATCCTTCACCGCTTCCAGGATCTCGGCCTGCTTGGCCTGGAAGGCGTCACGCTCGCCCATCCAGACTCCGGCCTTCTGCTTGGAATCGACGACGTCGGCGTAGAGCAGGTGATCGTTCTTGTTTCGTCGTGGTGTCGGCATGGCACTCATCTCCTATCGCTGGCGCGGCGCATTTCGGATCTGATGTCGTGCTGTGCAGGCCTGGAGTTCGGGCCCCTCATGAGGGTGCTCCGGATTCGCAGGGCGAGCACATCTCGGGGGTGATATCACGGAGGTGATATCCGCGGGATCACGCGAGTACGCTAAGTTGCAATCCTTCGACTGCTGACACGCACTGGCCCGCCCGTCGATCTAATCGTCCGGGGCACCCGACCACGTCCCCATACGGGCCTTGCAAGGTATCGATGCCTGGCTCGGCGAGCCGTAGGCGGTGCGATCTGACCGACGGACTTATCAGCTATCTTCGTCGATCTCGTTTGAATCCTCGGATGCCGGACGCAATAGCACCGCTCGGGTCTTCCGACGGTTCTGGCCACGGAAGTGGCCAAAAGGCCCTCCTTCCCTTCTACGCGAACAGCACCCTCTCGATGTCGCTGGAGTGGTCTACCGGGCCGAGCGTCACGCCGGCCATCCCCCCTTCTTCCCTGTGAGTGACGGGCCGCACGGTCGGCCTTCCGCTGTCGGCGGTTGGAGCATGGGGCCGGTGAGTTCCGCCGGAGTGTTGAGTCCAGCAAGTAGTTCGACGATCTTGTCGATGTTGGTGAGTCTTCGTACCCCTGACTCCAGCATGGACAGAAAGGCTTGGCTCAGACCCGTGAGCTCCGCCATATCACTCTGGCGTAGTGAGCTTCCGATTCGCACAAGGTGGCACACTCGGCCAAAGTCACGGGCCCAGAGAGCTTCCCGGACGTCTACTCGCTGCCAAACCTCTGGCTCCACCTGGGGCGGTAGCGAAGGGGTAGCTGGTACATGTCGCGAACAAGCGCTGCAGAACGGCTCATTGTTGTATCGGCTCAGGGGGCGTCGACACCATCGACACTGGCGTCCATGCCGCTCAGTGGTATCCGTCTCAGACGAGGACGAGGGGCTTCCTTCCCGTATCCCCGTCTCAACCGTCTTTGCGCCTGCGAGTGTCGGGATCCTGCGGGTTCCCTCGTCTACTGCTAAGGCGAGCGGAAAGCGATGGCTGGCATCAGTCGACATCGGGGGCACCGGTCTGCGACGGAAAGTCGATCTCTGCCCACGCCGATGCACCAAGCCGGATAGGGTCGTTCATTTTCCACCGGTCGGCCATGGCATCTACGAGCCTCAGCCGGGGATTTCTATCTGGCTCCGAGGAACTTGCCGTCAACTGGCGGAATTCGTGGACTGTGTCAGACACCTCTATGCGCAGGCCACTTCCGACTCGCAGATACCGAGTCTCGATCTCTGCGTCCGGCCGCGCAACACCATGGCGTACCGCGTCGGTTAAGAGCTCCGAGAGAACGAGAACGGCTGGGTCTTCAATACTTGATAGACCCCAACCGTCCAGCACCTTACGGAGTTCACGGCGCGCAAGGCCGACGCAGCGCGGATGGCGACTCCAGCGGAGCACCACCGCACTTCTGTTCTTGGGACCGACGCCATCATCCGGCTGGTAGGTCACAGGCACTGCGATGCCTCCCCGTACAAGTGGCTTGGTCGCAACGACCGTAGAAGCCGATGGGGAGGCGGACCCGGAAGAATTTTCCGGGTCTGCCAACGAACCTCTCTACAGCAAGCTCTACTTGATGGCGCCGAGCCGCATGGCCAGGTCCTGGACATCCTGACGGCGGGATCGCTTGTGGAGCCGACGAGCTAGGTCCCGAGCGAACTCATGTGCCTTGATCTGCTCGGGAGCGGTTCGGTAGGCGCGCTTGAGATGGTCTATCGCCTCATCTGTCCGCCCTGCCTCAGCATAGGCACGGGCAACATCCAGTCGCGCCCGCCCCCGTCGTTCTACCGGCAGTCCTGCCGCTCTGACTCTCGGCGCTACGTCCACGGCCAGTTGGACGTCCTCGAATTCCAGGGCGAGCGCCAGCCGGTGGATCTCTACGTTGCCGGGCCCGAAGGAGGTCCACATCGCGTTGGAGTCGCCGCCGAGCAGGTGCGCTGCTTCTTGGGCTTTACCCATCATGTGATCTGCCAGCGCCCGGTTCCGCATCCGGGCTGCTGCGACGGCTCCGTTGAGGAACAGGGTCCCGTACAGGGAGAGAGAAGCCGGCGTGGAGCGCCACCAACCGGGTTCGAGGTCGTCTGCCGCGTCGAGGGTGACGTTCACCGCCTCTGCCGGCATGCCGGCGCCGAGTTGAACATGCGCGACACCTCGGCGCAGAGCGAGCATTGTGGCGGGGTCTTCGGACTCTGCGGCCGCCATGTCGCCTTGGTCTACAGCGGTCCAGGCCAGGTTGGTCTCACCCACCTTTCGTAGAAGTACCGCTGCCACGTGGCAGGTCAGTGCGAACAATCGGAGTGCTTCGACGTGTTCGGCGCCAGCCGTGCGCTCCTGTGTTGCCAGCCGGGCGTCCGCGAGTAGCCCGGGCAAGCACTCTCCAAGGCGCGCGAACTGGCAATCCTGAAAGAGCCGCCAGGCTTCGTCGACTGCGAACGAGAGACGTTCGAGGCGCACGGTTTCACGGCCGTCGTACAGCGAGCCCGCCAGCCGTCGCGACTGCATGAGTGCGGTGCGAATCGCCGGGATGCTGGCCGCGTGACGACCGCGGTCGTCCAAGAGCGTCGGCGTGCCCTGAAGGTCCTCAACGTGCACTCGCAGAGCGTGTGCCAGGTCCGCGAGCATCTTCACGTTATTCACCGGTATGCGTTCGGACTCGATCCGGTACACCCAGTCCTCAGAGCGTCCCAGAAGTTCGCCGAGCTGCCTTTGGCTCAGACCTCGGCGTTTCCGGTAGAACCGGACTCGCTTGCCGAACGGAAGATGGTCGGTCATTCCCCGCATTGGCGTGCTCCCCTCAGCCTGCTCGATCGAGTTTCACA
Source organism: Streptomyces sp. NPDC002838 (assembly GCF_040295365.1). Taxonomy (NCBI): domain Bacteria; kingdom Bacillati; phylum Actinomycetota; class Actinomycetes; order Kitasatosporales; family Streptomycetaceae; genus Streptomyces; species Streptomyces sp. NPDC002838. The sequence continues at coordinate 6,308 of NZ_JBEOVF010000084.1, forward strand.
CGGCGTGAGCGCGCGGGAACAGGAGAACCATCATCTGACGGCGCGTGTGATCTGGAACGTAGGCTGACCCCATCGGAGGGCAACAGCGGGGAGCAGGTCCTCGGCGAACATGGAGGGCGAGAGCAAGTGATCTCAACGCAGGCATGGGCGGATGCTCGGCGGCTGTGGGACTTCCAGCAGATGGGTCACGAGCTGCGACCTTGCTCCGTGGCGATCGGACTCGGCAGCCATGACCTCGGAGTGGCCGACACCACCGCAGACCTCTACCACCGTGGCATGGCGCCGCTCATCGTCTTCACCGGAGCGACCAGCCGTACGACGCGTGAGCGGATGCCCCGAGGTGAGGCCGAACACTATCGGGACCGTGCGGTGGCGCTCGGGGTGCCTGAGAGCGCCATCATCGTCGAGCCGAAGGCCCGGAACACGGGCCAGAACATCCGTTTCTCCCGCGCTCTGCTCGAAGCACAGCGTGTTCCCGTCTCGTCAGTCCTGCTGGTCAGCAAGCCGTACGAGGAGCGACGGGCCTACGCGACGGCGCGAAAGCTCTGGCCGGATGTCGAGTGGGTGAGCGCCTCCACGCCCATGGCGCTCTCCGAGTACGTCGATTCGATCCAGGATGCCCGTCTGGTCATCGACATGCTGGTGGGGGCCCAGCAGCGGCTCATGGTGTACCCGCAACAAGGGTTCATGATCGAGCAGGCGATTCCCGACGACGTGGCGGCGGCTTTCGAACGGTTGCGTAGCGACGGCTTCACGAGCCGACTCGTATCGGAAGAGGCGGAACGGGCCTGAGCGTCGGTCCACCCCGCCTCAGAGGAGCCCGCGCCTGGCGGCAGGCTACGGTCGATCTATGTCTGTGGGTACGAGAATCGCTGTTGTCGGTGGGGGCGTCTCTGGCCTGACCACGGGTGTTGCCCTCCTCGAAGCAGGGGTGCCCGTACAGCTGGTGGCGGCAGAGATCCCTGGTCCTACGTCCCTCGCTGCTGGGGCGATGTGGGGGCCGTACCTTGTCGAACCGTGGGCACGAGTACGCGAGTGGAGTCTCACCTCCCTCAGCGAATTCCGAAGCCTCGCAGACGACCCGACGACCGGCGTGCGCATGGTCAGCGGGACCGAGGCGGCTCGCAATCCCACGCCGGCGCCTGAGTGGAGCACGATGCTGCCTGACTTCCGCATGTGCGAACCGGACGAGTTGCCCGCCGGTTTCGCAAGCGGCTACCGGTTCACGGTGCCTCTCATCGATATGCCGGTCTACCTGGATTACCTGCTCCGCCGTTTCAAGAAGGCGGGAGGGACGGTGCAGCACGCGGTGATCGGTTCACTGGACGAATTCGAAGATGCCTCCGTGATCGTTAACTGTGCCGGTCTGGGAGGCGGGGAACTCGCTGGGGACCCCGATGTCCGACCGATGCGGGGTCAGCACGTGGTCGTGGAGAACCCCGGCATCACGGAGTTCTTCTCCGAGGACACGGGTCCGTCTTCCGATCTCCTCTGCATCTACCCGCACGGCGACACAGTGGTACTTGGCGGAACCGCGCTCGACGGTGAGGCGGGTCTGCAGGACGATCCCGAAGCCGCTCGAGCCATCCTGGACCGCAGCGCTTCGATCAGACCCGCACTGGCGAAAGCACGCGTCGTCGCCCACCGAGTGGGGGCCAGGCCCACTCGTCCCGAAGTGCGCGTCGAGGCGGAGAACCACGGAAAAGGATCACCGTGCTCCACAACTACGGACACGGCGGAAGCGGCGTCACGCTGTCGTGGGGCTGCGCACGCGAGATCGTCGGTATGGTGGCCACGATGAATGCGCCGTGAATTGGTGCCTGGCCTTCGAGAGTCCTGTGCTCTTTCAGGCGGCGCCCCATTGAGCTTGGGTATCCATGTTTCTGAGCGTCTCAATACGGTACGACAACTGCTGGGTAGCAGCAGTATCTCCTTGATCCGCGCGTCGAATGAAGGACCCGAGTGTGTGAAGGTCTCGGATTTCACAGAGAACCGATTGACCAGACCACTGCCGGAAGTCGTAGCCGTACCGTTCGCTGAAATCATCCAGTTGTCCGACGCTTCGCCCGAAGCGGACTCCTTGGAACGTATTAGCCAAGTCGATCTCTCGCGGGCCGAATGCCGCCTCGTCCCAGTCTCCGAGCCTTACGTCCTCGCCGTCCCAGAGCGTGTTGCCCGGATATGCGTCGCCGTGGATGTGCCCCTGCCCCAAGGGAAATTCCAGCTGTTCGTATGCGTGGAGGAGATCCTGCCTGCGCTCCATGAGCCACACCCGTTCGTTCGACGCCAGGTAGGTACTGGCTTCCACGGCGGTCTTGAGTGAGGCAAGCGGTTGGTGCCGCGGCAGTGACACCGGCGGGGACGGTAGGGAATGCAGCGTTCTCAGTAGATCGCCCAACCGCCCGGGCGGAGGTGCGCCGTGTTCCGGTTGCGGGTAGTGCCGCCAGATCGTGACAACATATGGGTCGTATGCCACCGGCTGGGGTACATCCACAGGCTCTGTCGCCGGGAAGTCGTTCGCGACGAGCCAGCGCGTGAGGGCGACGGCGGTCGCGAGGCGCTGCTGCTGTGAGGCGGGACTGACGCGCACCACAACGCCTTCCGCGGCGAGCAGGAACACGGACGTGGCGTGGTGGTGAAGCGGGACGAGGGAGCGGTCTGTCAGACCTGACGCCTGGCAGGCCTTGCGGGCGGCGGACTCGGGAGAGACCGTCATTGTCATGAGGTGAGGGCCTTCGCTCTCGTGTCGATCACCTGATAGCCGCGAGTGGCGTCGGCGAGCTCGCGAGCAACCCGGCTCCGGGCGAACCGTGGTTCTTCGAGAAGCCTAGCTACTCCCTGCACAGCGTCGCCGAGCTGTCGGATACGACGGTCGCCCGGCAGTTCCAGGATGGGCTGTAGCTGCTCGCCGGCTCCCTCGATCTCCCCTGCGGCGATGCGCGCTGTGACGATGTCCAGGCGCGCCAGGGCTTCGTCGCCGTACGACCGCTGCTCCTTCGGGCCCATCTCGTACAGATCGATCGCGGCGGCGGCGTGCTGCTCGGCCCTCTCGTATTCGCCGAGGAGCGCGTAGGTTCCGCCGATGTAGTACTCCTGCTTAGCTTCCGGGAAAGTGAGCAGCCCCCCGAATCGAGTGAGTCCGGTGAGGGCTGTTTGCTGCTCGCGGGCGTGCTCAAGTTCCTTGAGTGCTGCCAGTGCCGTGTTCCGGTCTCCGACGCGTGCCGCAGCTCTGGCCCCGATCGCCGCGGTTCTGACCCGGGTCTCGCCGACGGGGGCCAGCCGGATCGCCTGTTGTGTGTACTCGATGGCTGCGTGCTGATGAATTGACCACTCTGCGATCAGTGCGGCTGTGCCCTTGACCCATGCCCGAAGATCGTCGTGGTCGGCATGCTCGGCGAGGGTCCCGGCCGTCTGGAGTTGGGCGACAGCGGAGTCCTGGTCACCGAGATTCTGTGACGCGTGGGCGAGGAGCAGACAGCTCGTGCCGGCGAGGAGGTACAGCTCGCGGGTTTGGCCCGGGGGCTGGTGGCCGCCCAGCAGCGAGAAGAGTTGGTCTCTCGTCGACAGCAGGTCGTGGAAGAGCGGGTACAGCGGAGCGTGGACGTAGTCCGTCGCGATCCGGGTGATCCTGGACTCCAGCCCCTCAAGCTCGACGTCGCTCACGTTGCTCTTCGTGACCACTTCCGCGAACTGCAGCGACTGGGCCGCAGCTTGTGTCGCGAGCTCATAGACGTCCATTGTCTGCTCGCCGGTCGCGAGCTGGAGATCGACTGCGGGTGGCCCTGGGTACGGCAACGGCAATGGCGTGGGGGCTGCGTGATGCTCACGGAACGGTGGGGGGAGCAAGGCGTCGGGCGTTTCGATGCCGTTGAGGAACCTTGCGACCTTGTCGAGGCTCGTCAGCCGGCGGGTGCCTGCTTCGAGCATGGACAGGAAACCCTGGCTGAGCCCCGTCATGTGGGCCATGTCGTCCTGGCGGAGCTTCGCCCGCTCTCGGATGAGGCGGCTCGCGCGCCCGAAGTCCCATGCCGCGATGGCGGAGTGGACTTCCGGATGCTGCCAGACAGTGTCTGGAACGCGGCGTTGAAGGCGGGAGTCGAGAAGCCTGACGCGCCCGCACGCGGAACACCAGTCCTCGTCGTTGTACTGGCTCAAGCGGCATCCGCAGTCAGCGCATACGCGAGCGTGCCTTGGCATCGCACCCCCGTTTCTCGTCTGCGCCCGACAGCGTAGGCGGGGTACGCGCGTGCCGGTATCACTCAGGTAATACGGGCAGTTGAGGCACCCTGGCGGGCAGCCGCCATCAGGCACGGCCGAGGGTCGCCTTGACGATCGCGTCCAGGAGCCGTGGGACGTCTTCGAGACTGTCGAGGACCACGTCGGCTCCGGCCGTGGAGAGTTCGGCGGCGGTGGTCTTGCCGGACGCGACTCCAATCACAGGAGCGCCGCCTTCAAGCCCGGTACGGACGTCTTCGAGGGAATCTCCGATGATGACCGTGTCGGCGCGGCTGAAGGCGGTGGTTCCGTACTTGGCCTGGGCTCGTTCCTGTGCGACGGAGACGAGAGCCGGGCGGTGGTCGTCGTCCGAGGAGTATCCGCCGATCTCCGTGTCAAGGAACCCGTCGAGGTGGAACGCTTCGAGCTTCAGCAGCGCGTTGGGCTTGAGGTTTCCTGTGACGACGGTAGGAACGCAGCCCGGTTGTGCGTGCACGGCCTTGAGTGCGTCCACGGCGCCAGGCAGGAGCACGCCTTGCTCACGAAGGTCGTCGGCGTGCGCGGCGAGGCGCTGCGGCAAGAGTTCCACCATGCGCGGCACCAGGCCGGGGACGTCTGCTTCGGGGACGCCGTTGTCCAGGAGCAGGGATCGAATGGCCAGGGGCATGGTGACGCCGGTGCCGCGGGCCGGAAGGCGTTCCGCGGGGCGGCCGACGATCTCGGCGAAGGTCTCCCGGTACACCTGCCGGTCGATGTCGCCGACGTACAGCAGCGTGCGGTCGATGTCCCACAGCACAAGAATCTGCCTGGCGTCGGTCAAGTTCGGCTCCCTGCTGCCGTCACGGCGGCGCGCCGCTCCAATACGTCTTGAGCGTACGGGCTGTGGGCGACGGGTGGAGTTGTTGGATCATGCTCGTGACGTGACTGTTCGAACTGTGCCGACTGAAGCTTCTCGGCGAGACCGAGGACCTCGCATGCCGTGGCGCAGCCGGCTTCGAGGTCGCCCTGCTCGATGTGGGCGGTTGCGACGCGGGAAAGGAACAGGCCCCTGGTCGGGCCTTTCCGGAACCGAAATCACCTCAGTGATATCACCCTCGGAATGTGCGTAATCGCCTTTCGGTAAACAGTCTTAGGGATCAGCCAACGTCCTTGTGACAGCAGTCGCTTGGTCAAGCGGCTCAGTCAGTGTGTCCGGACGCACAGGAGATCCCGGTGATTGCCTCGCCAGGCCGAGTTCAAGCCGTCCCTGATCCGCCCGCCGCCCAGCAGCCAGTCGCACCTGTCGTGCCGCTGGCCCGCTGGCAGCGGTTGCAGCGCCGCCCCCTCCCACCGGAGTCGGCATTGCCGCTCGCGCAGACCGAACTGCCCTGGAGGATCCAGCTCGCGTCCCACCCGCTGCCGCGACTCGGGCCTGTCGATGTCGTACAGGCGGGACTGCTCGTTGGGTTACGTGCAGTCGAGGGTGCCCGAATCCGGGGACTCCCTGTGGGGCCGGTGCTCTGCTGCCACGCGCACTCCCGGATCCACATCCCGGTCGAAGCAGGCGCGGCAGACCGGTGGCACGCTCCACAGACGCTTTGTCGGTCGGGCCGCATGTGGGAATGCACGCTCGACGGACAGGCCGCCGGGTACTTGCGCTGCGCGACGGTATGGCTGCTTCCCCCTGACGGACGTCCAGAAGGCACCGACAGCGCCGCGCTCCTTCACTGGCTGGCCCTGACACGGTCGGCCGGCGCGCGCAACAGGGTGATGTCGTATGGCGGTTAGCATCTCGGCCGTCGTCCTCCTCGGGATCATCACGTTCCTGCTCATCAAGAAGGGCGGGCTGAAGGCGGCGCACGCGATCGTCTGCACGCTCTTCGGCTTCTACCTCGCCAGTTCGTCGATCGCGCCAACGATCTCCAAGGCCACGACGAGCCTCGTGGACATGATCGGCGGGATCAAGTTCTAGGCGCCCCGCCGACGACTTCCGTGACATGGGGCAGCCGGCTTTCGTCTCCGCTCAACCCGCCAGTCGGGCGGTCCCTCGATTCACCGGTCCCGTGCTCTGTCGCTGTCCCCTTCGACCCACATTGAGAGAACCGATGAGACACGAAACAGCCGTCGCGGCATCCATTGGCCTGGCCGCCGTGCTCGTTGTCGCGCTCGGGCTGGCTGCATACTTCGCCTGGCTGTCCGCCAAGCACCGTGCCCAGGCCACGCATTGGCAAGAGTTCGCCGCTGCCCAGGACATGGCCCTGATCGCGCTGATCTCACAGGGCCTTGAACCAGTCACGGGCTCGCTCCAGAGGCCACAGCCGACGTCGGCAGAGTTCGTGGTCCCGGACTGTCTCGCCGGGTCCGCCTTCGTGGAGAACCTCCGCGTGCTCGGCGAGCGGTATGTCGCCGACCTGCACCAGGTGCAACAAGCGACTGCGGCTTCGACACGTCAGCAAGTCGAAGCCGAGGCACGCGAGTCAGCGAAGGGAGCCGTCAAGTCCTTCGCCACCGCGATGGTGAGCACCGGCATCAACGTGAGCAACGAAATCGCCCAGGCCCTCCGCCGGCATCATGGCAGTGCCGTCTTCGCGACGCTGACCAAGATCGATCACGGCATCCAGCAGATGCTGCACCAGGCACAGTCCTACGTCGTGCTTGCTGGAGGGCTGCTCGGGCAGAGGTGGCCCGCCAGCGCACTCACGGACGTTGTCGGGGCGGCCCAAGGGGCGATCCCTGACTACGCGCGCATCCAGCCGTACGCGTCGGACCGGGCAGTGATCGCCCGCATGGTCGGGCCGGTGAAGCTGATTCTGAGCCACCTGCTCGACAACGCCGCCCGCTATTCGCCGCCCCAGACCCACGTGGAGGTGAGCGCCCAGCACGGCCACCACGGAGTCACTCTCCTCATCGACGACGCTGGCAAGCGCATGAGCGAGGAGCAGTTGGAGCGGGCGCGGCGCATCCTGGACGGCCGCCAGGAGGTCGACATCCTCAACATGGAGGCGCATCCGAGGGCCGGCTTCCCGGTGATCGCGCTCCTTGCCCGCCGGTATGGCATCAAGGTGGTGCTGTCGGACTCCAACCGCTACGGCGGCATGTGCGCCTCGGTCTTCCTGCCCGAGGCCCATCTCACCACCGCCCTGGCCGAACTCGAACCGGCCCCGCAGCCCACCAGTGTGGAAGCGCCCGCGCCTTCGCAGCCTGTGCTGACAGAGAACGGGCTGCCGACACGCACGTCTCGCCAACCGATGCATCAGCCCCAGCAGGACCCTCCTGGGCGCCGTACGAGTACCGAGCCGGCACGGCCCGCGGTCATCGGCGCGTGGCAGCAGGCAACCAGACAGGCTCGCGGCACGGCCGCAACCCCGCAGGAACACGCCCAGGACACGGCCGTCCGCACCGACCAGGAAGAAAGGTCCCTCGACTCATGACGACGCAGGCGAACAAGCTCGGCTGGATGCTCGGGGACCTTTCGAGCATGCCGGATGTCCGCTACGCAGTCCTCCTGGCCACGGATGGGCTTGCATTGGGCTACTCGGAATCTGTGGACCGCGACACGGCGGACAAGATCGCCGCATCCACCAGCGGCTTTCACTCCATCGGCGTCGCCATGGCCCCCTACACCGGCGGCAAGAAGAACGGTCTGCGCCAAGTCGTGGGCGAGTTCGACGAGGGACTCCTGTTCGTCAAGACGGTCGGCCACAACGCGTTGCTGGCGGTCTCGACGACCGAGACGGTGGACGCCGAAGTCCTTACCTACCGGATGAACGGACTGACCGAGCGCCTCGGTGCGGAACTGTCCAGCCCGGCGCGGAACCAAGGTGACGAAGGCGGCGCTCGGCCATGAGCGCTCTGCGGCGCGATCCCGACATGGTCCGAGCGTATGTCCGCACACGAGGGCACTCATCGCCGTCCCGCGACGGCCTGACTCTGACGACCCTGGTTCGCGCCGCAGACCGCCCCCTCCACGGCCTCGACGTCGAAGCCCAGCGGGTCCTGCGGATCTGCCACGGTCCGCTCGTGATCGCCGAGATCGCCTCGCTCCTCGACCTGCCACCCACCGTCGCCCTCATCGTCGTCTCTGGACTTCTCGATACCGGCCACCTCGACACCCCGGCGCCGGCACCGGCCGACCAGCCGGACATCAGCGTCATAGAGGAAGTGCTCAATGGACTCCGTGCTCTCGTCTGAGCACCAATACCTCCCCGCCACCGTGACCCGATCAGCGAAGATCCTGATCGCCGGCCACTTCGGGGCAGGGAAGACGACGCTGGTCGGCAGCGTGTCGGAAATCAGACCGCTGAGGACCGAGGAGCCGATCACAGAAGCCAGCACCGGCATCGACGACCTCGCCGGCCTGCCCAGCAAAACGGAGACGACGGTCGCTTTCGACTTCGGCCGCCGCACCCTCAGCCCCCGGCTGGCCCTCTACCTGTTCGGCACCCCAGGCCAGAACCGGTTCACTCCCTTCTGGGAGCACCTCTTGCACGGGGCACTGGGCGCGCTGGTCCTCGTCGACACCCGTCGGCTCCAAGACTCCGACACGGTCCTTGGGCTCTTCGAAGAACGCGGCCTGCCATTCGGCGTCGCCGTCAACGAATTCGAAGGCGCTCCACGATACGACCTCGACGAGATTCGGCAAGCCCTGGCCCTCGACGACGACGTGGTGCTCACCTCCTGCGACGCCCGCGACGAAGTGTCCTCCATCCACGCGCTGATCGCGTTCGTCGAATACCTCCACAGATCCAGCCGACTGGAGCACCTGTCGTGAATACGCCGCCACCGACACCGCGGACCAGCCACCACGCACCCCCAGGTCAGATGCGATTCGCCATGTACGCACCGGAATTCGCAGCCGACCCCTACCGCTTCTACGCGCAGATGCGAGAGCACCACGGAACGCTGGCCCCGGTCTACCTCGACCCCGATGTGCCTGCCACGTTGGTGATCGGCTATCAGACCGCAGTCCGCATCCTCCACGACCCCGTACGGTTCCCCGCCGACCCGCGGGTTTGGCAACAGGGCGTCCCCGCTCACTGCCCGGTCCTGCCGATGCTGGAGCACCGTCCCAACGCCCTGCGCAATTCGGGTCCGGCTCACGCTCGTTACCGTGCCGCGAACACGTCCGCCCTCGACCATGTCCGCCAGCACGAACTGCAGAACATGGTGCAGCAGATCGCCATACCTCTGATCAATGAGATCTGCGAGGTGGGACATGCGGACCTGCTGACGCAGTACGCACAACCTCTGTCGTTCCAGGTCCTCAACGCGATCCTCGGCTGCCCGCCGGAGATCGGTCAGCGTGTAGCCGGCGGGATGGCCGCGATCTTCGACGGCGTAAATGCCGAGGCCGGCAACGTCATGCTCATCGAGGCTCTCGGTGAACTCGTCGACCTCAAGCGTCGCCATCTCGGGATGGACATCACTACCGGCCTGCTGATGCACCCGACGCAGCTGAACGATCTGGAGCTGATGCACCAGCTGGTCACCCTGTACGGCGCCGGAATCGAGCCTGAACAGAACACCATTGCGAACACCCTGCGGCTGATCCTCAGCGATGAGCGGTACTCCGGCGACGTGCTGCGGGGGAGCCTCAGCGTGCGTGATGCCCTCGACGAACTGCTCTTCGTCGACCCTCCGCTGGCCAACTTCTGCGTGTCGTATCCGCCACGTCCGGTCGAGGTCGAAGGCGTCGTCCTGCCGGCCCATCAGCCGGTCGTCATCAGCATGGCCGCCTGCAACAACGACCCCACAGTCATCTCCGACCAGCGGGCCGGCAACCGCTCTCACCTGACATGGAGCGCCGGGCCCCATGCCTGCCCCGCCCAGCCCCTGGCCTACCTCATCGCCCAGGTGGCCATAGAGCAGATCCTCGACGCCCTCCCCGAAATGGAGCTCGCAGTCCCCGCCGACCACCTCACCTACCGCCCCGGCCCGTTCCACCGTTCCCTGACCGGCCTGCCGGTCCACTTCCCCCCGTCGCCGCGCCTCACTCTGACCTAGGGAGAACCCGACATGGACCGCACCCTGCCCCTCGTCCTCGACCCCACCGGCCGTGCCCGCGCGGCCGAAGAAGCCGCCCTCCACGCCGCCGGTCCCGCCACACTCGTGGACATCCTCGGCGTAACGGCCTGGTCGGTCAGCGACCCGGCCATCCTCAAGGGCCTCCTGAACGACCCCCGGGTGTCCAAGGACGCCAGCAGGCACTGGCCGGCGTTCATCAGCGGCGAGATCACCGAGAAGTGGCCGCTGGCCCTGTGGGTCGGCGTGGACAACATGTTCACCGCCTACGGAGACAACCACCGGCGGCTGAGGCGTCTCGTCAGCAAGGCGTTCACCGCCCGACGCACCGCCGAGATGGTGCCGCGCATCGAACAGATCACGGCCCGCCTCATCGACCAGATAGCCCGGAAGCCAGCGCCGACCCAGCCCGGCGAGGTCGTCGACCTGCGAGAGGCCCTCGCCTTCCCCCTGCCGATCCAGGTCATCGGCGATCTCATGGGTCTGCCCGAGGACGTGTGGCCCCGCTTCCGGACCGTGGTCGACGGAGTCTTCGACACCACGCTCAGCAGCGAGGACGCCCGCGCCAACACCATGGCCCTGTACGGCATCCTCACCGAGTTGGTCGCGTCGAAGCGGGCCACCCCCTGCGAGGACATCACGTCGGCGCTCATCGACGTACGCGATGAAGAGGGCGACGGTTCCGTTCTCACGGAGCAGGAGCTTCTGGACACGCTGCTCCTGGTCATCAGCGCCGGCTACGAGACGACCGTCAACCTGCTCGATCAAGCCGTCACCGCGCTGCTCACCCGCCCCGACCAGCTCGCTCACGTCCGCGAGGGGCGCGCGTCGTGGGACGACGTGATCGAGGAATCCCTCCGCTACGCCGCGCCCATCAGCCACCTGCCGCTTCGGTATGCCGTCGAGGACATCCCCCTCCCGGACGGGATCGTGATCAGCCAGGGCGAGGCGATCCTCGCCTCGTACGGCGCCGCCGGCCGCCATCCGAACCTGCACGGCGCCACCGCGGGCGCATTCGACGTCATGCGGGACGACAAACAGCATCTCGCTTTCGGACACGGCGCGCACTTCTGCCTCGGCGCTCCGCTGGCCCGCGCCGAAGCGCGGGCCGCGCTCCCCGCCCTCTTCAACCGCTTCCCGGACATGGCCCTCGCCGTGCCGCCCGAGGAACTTGAGCCGGTGGCGAGCCTCCTCGTCAACGGGCACCGCACGGTGCCCGTGCGGCTGCAGCCCATGCGCCGATCCGGCTGAGCCGGGGATACGGCTCATGCGGGGCCCCGCTCTACCGAGTGGGAAACGCCCAGTTCAGCGGCCGTTGTCAGTGGCTCTTGGCAGGCTACGCACCCACACGCGAATACATAGAGAATCCACCCAGTCACATGCTGTGCATGCATGTGACTGGGTGGCTCGGCGAACGAAAGGGCGCACCGAGGTGACGAACATGCCCGGCGCACTCCACGAACTGGTGGAGTCGGTAACCGATACGTACACCGTGGTTGCCGAACACCCCCGCCCCGGCACCATCAGGCCGTCCCTTTGGGAAGTCCACGCGCCCGGGGGCCGGCGGTGGTTTGTCAAGCAGCACGCGGGCCCCAAGCTGCACCGGCGTGAGGTCGATGCATACCGGAAGTGGACGGTCTCCCTCGGCGAGGGCCGGACGCCCGACCTCACCGCCGCCGAGGCCGTCTCACACACCATCCTGGTCACCGCTGTGCCCGGACACAGCCTCGACTCGCTCCGGCTGCCGGCCGAGCAGAAGCGCAAGGCCTACGAGCAGGCGGGTGAACTCCTCGCTCGCCATCACGCGGCGGCCGGCGGCGAGCCCGCCGCGGACACGAGCGAGGGCGAGTGGGAGGAGACGGTGTCGAAGGTCCTGGTGCCCGCCGCCGCGTACGTGCCCGAGCACGAACTCTCAACAGTGCGGGCCCTCCTGAGCGAGCCGCCCCCACGGCTACCGCAGGTCGCTGGACACGGCGACTACATGCCGAAGAACTGGATGTGGGACGAGTCCGAGCAAGTGCTGAGGGTCATCGACTTCGAACGCGCCGAGCTCCAGCCCGCACCACGCCGGGATCTCAGCCGCCTGCGCTATCGGATCCTGCATCACAACCCGGACCTGAACGCCGCGTTTCACCACGGGTACGGCCGCACGCTCACCGAGGAGGAAGCGGCGGCGTGCCGGGCGTACGGGGCCCTGGACGCTGTCGACTCCCTGGCCTGGGGCATCCAGCATCACGACGTCGGCCTGGTCGACGAAGCCCACACCATGCTGGAGAACCTGCGCCTGGAGACCGGCAAGAGCGTGTGGAGCGGGTGGCGCACGTGAATGCCTTCGCCGGAACCTCCGCCTACTACCGACGCTTTCGCCCAGGTATCCCCGTTGCCCTCGCCCCCTTCGCCGACAGAGGAGTGGTCACGGAGGACAACTCGTTCACCGTCCTCACGGCACCTCGCCCCTCGGCACACGAAGGCCTGTGATCCCTATGGACGAAGCAGAGCAGGGTGCGGCGTTGACTGCTGACGTGCTGGAGGACCGGTACGGACTCGTCGTCGACCTCGTCGAGCCGGTGCACATGGGCACGGACACGATCAACCGGCGAGTCCTGACCGACGACGGGCTGCGGTTGTTCGTCAAGCAGTACGCGGCGATGGCCGACCTGGACGAGGCACGCAACGCGTGGGACATGTCGGAATACTGCCGGGCCGCGGAACTCCCCGTTCCACGCGTGTGGCCCGACGCCGACGACAACCTGGTCACCATCGCGGAAGGCAGCGCATGGGCCGTCGTCGACGAGGCTCCCGGCCGGGTGACCACGTCAGCGATGACGGTCCCCCTAGCCGAACACATCGGCGTCGTCATGGGGCGCATGCACCGTGCGCTCGCCGCGTACCCGCTGCCCAAGCGCGTGCAGCAGACGCGCTGGCGGACAGAGTCCGTCGAGGACGCTGTAGCGAAGTGCGACAACGTGATGGCCAGAGCCACGCGGCAGGGCCACGACCGTCTCGACCAACTGCGAGTCGACCTCGACCAGCGGCGTACGGACTTACGCATTCACGCTGCCGCGCTGCGGGAACAGTTGCCCGAGACGCTCGTGGACCAGGCGCTGCATGCGGATCTCACCCGCACCAACCTGATCACCCTCGCCGATGCCGTCACCGGCATCATCGACTTCCGCTGCGCCAGCGCGCTGCCGGCCTGGGAGCTGGGGCGAGCGGCGTTCGACCCACGCACGGTCGCGACCAGCACCGAGTGGACTGCCTGCGCCCTGGCCATGGTGGGCGCCTACCGCTCGGAGCACCCCAGCCTCCCGATACAAGAGGTCCGTTCCTGTGCCCGGATCACGCTGCTGTACATGCTGTTCAGCTTCTACGGCGCCACCACCGCCGAGTACGACCTACCTCGGGAGGCGGAAGTGGATCTGAAGCGGTACTGGAGCGAGCGTCAGACCGCCATCCGCCGCCTGCTCGGTGACCTTGAGGGCCTCGAGGACGAGCTCACCGCCCTAGGGGCGAGCGGGGACACCTCGTGATCATTCACCAGGTATCAACTGCACGGCATTCCACGGATGTTGAGCAACGGCCTCAACCGCACACGGCATACAGGGGGACGCCTTGGCGTATCGAACAGTGATCGGCTTGTACGTGGTCTCCATCCGCAACCAGCCCGTGCCGGGCTTCCGTACGACCTCGACCGGCCACCGCGTGTCGGCGGAGGGATGGAGCCGATGACCACCATCCCGAAGCCCGCTGCCACAACCGCACCGACGGACGAGGCGGAAGTATCGGATGAGGAGCTGAAGTTCATCATCCCCGGCGACCGCCGCATCGAGGCCGCCAACGCGATCACCACCCGCTCGATGACCAAACGCCTGCCCCAACTGATCCGCCGATCCCTTGCACTGGGCTGGCAGGTCGACCGCGCCGCGGTCATCGCCCTGCTCGGCGTCCAGCTCCTCTCCGGGGTGTTGGAAGCGTTCGGGCTGATGGCCACCACCGGTGTGATCAAACCGCTGATCGCCTCCCAGCACATCAGCAGCGACCAGCTCCGCTCCGCCGTACCGTCGTTGGTGGTCCTGGCGGGGGCCATCGGTCTGCGTGCCCTACTCGGCATCGCCTCCACCGCACTGTCTGCCCGGCTCGCCCCGCGAATTGCCCGGGAGGCCGAACTCGAACTCCTCGACGCGGCGACCAGGGCGGAACTGGCCGCGTACGACAACCCCGGATACAACGACCGCTGGGACGCCGCCGACCGGGGCGTAGAGGTCTCCAGGGACCTTCTCACCCAAGCCCAGTACATCCTCGCCGCGTCGGCATCGCTGATCGCCTCGGCGTTCGTCCTGACCGCTGTGCACCCCATCCTGCTGCCACTGCTTGTTCTGGCCGCCCTGCCGAAGGGCCTGGCCAGCGTGCGGGCAGCACGCATCAGTTACATCGCCTCGCTCTCCACGTCGAAGGACCGGCGGCTACTGGGCATGCTGCGCTGGTACATGGTCGACAAGCAGACCGCCGATCAGGTCCGCTCCGGCACCATGGCACGGTTCCTGCTCGACAAGTACCGCACGGCCGGGGCGCGGATCGACGCGACGACCGACCAAGCCACCTGGCGCTCCGCCAGAATCTCCCTGGTGGGTGGGGCCACCGGAGGTCTCGCCCACGCCGTCGTGTGGGTGGCCCTGGCGCTGCTCGTGTCCGCCGGGCAGATCTCGGTCGCCGCCCTCGGCACCGCGTTCCTCGCCCTGGGCCGCGTCAGCGCAGGACTGGACGGGATCGTCGGCTACGGAGCCCAACTCTTCCGTACCGGCATGTACTTGGACGACTGGGCGGACTTCATCGACGAAGCCGGCGGCCACCGCATCGACCGCGGCCCCGGGACGCCGGCCGCGCCCACTCTCGTACGCGCCGAGAACATCACCTTCCAGTACCCGAGCGCCGACCGCCCTGCCCTCGACGACGTCTCCCTGGAGGTCCGGCGCGGCGAAGTCGTCGCACTGGTGGGCGAGAACGGCTCCGGCAAGACCACCCTCAGCAAGATCCTTTCCGCTCTCTACCTTCCCGATCAGGGAGGAGCCGTCACCTGGGACGGCACCGACACCAGAGACCTGGACGCGCATGCCACCTGGGAGCGTGTCGCCGTCGTACCGCAGTCCTACGCGAACTGGCCCCTGTCAGCGAGGGAGAACATCACCCTCGGCCAGGCCACCGAGGACGGGGACGCCGCGGTGCTCGCCGCAGCGCATGCCGCAGGCGCCGACGAGGTCATCGACGGGCTGCGCAGCGGTTTGAACACCCTGTTGGCTAAGGAATGGTGGGGTGGTCAGGAGCTGTCCGGCGGGCAGTGGCAGAGGATCGCGCTCGCTCGTGCCTTCCACCGGCCGGCCGGACTGCTCGTCCTGGACGAACCGACTGCCGCCCTGGACCCGCGGGCCGAGCACCGCATCTTCACCGGACTGCGCCGCCTCGCCGCCGACCGCGCGGTCGTCCTGGTTACGCACCGGCTCACGAACGTGACCGTCGCAGACCGCATCGTTGTTCTGGACAAAGGCCGAGTCATCCAGCACGGCACTCCCGACGAGCTGCTGGCCCAGCACGACGGCTTGTTCCGCGAACTATGGGATCTCCAAAACGAGCGCACCGGCCGCGTACCCGCCCCGGCCGACTCCGAGGAGAACGTGCCACTAAATTAGCCAGCCCTTTTCTGAACGATTCGACACCGCGAGAAGGCTTCGGAGATGAGCAAAGACGACGTCGTACGAGCCAGACGGAAGCTCGACCCGCCTGGCCCTGACGGACAGTGGCCGCGATGACGAGCGTGCGAAACGAGCGGCGCCGGAACGCGGGCCTTGCGAGGCCGTTGTCAGCCTCGGGTATGCCCGACACTTGGGGAGTCCCATGGCATGGGGCACGGCGCATCCAGATGTACGCTTCCACTCTTGTGCCGGGGCCCTTGCAGATCTACGGGTACCGGGAGGCCGTTCGTTCCTATCCGCTTGCCCGGGAGTGCGGTCACGACGAAGCCGTTCTCCCGAACGGCGTACCCGTCACGTTCGTGCTTGAGGAATCGGTGCTCCACCACCAGGTCGGCGGGCACGACGTGATGTCTGCCCAGATCAGCCACCTGCTGGGAGTCCTCCACCCAGCGACGAACCTCTCGGTGTCGCTGATTCCTCTGCATGCGGTCCGTACGCCGGTGGAACTCCCCATGGAACCCTTCGTGATCATCGACAGCCGGCAGGTCGTCCTCCCCGTCACCCCGGTGCCGGTCGTCCTTGAGCATCGCGAGCAGACGGCCCGTTACACCGCCGCGTTCGCCCGTCTCCATCGACTCGCCCTCACGGGATTCTCGGCCTCTCAACACCTGTCCGGGCTTCTGAACCCACTCGCACCCACGTCCGCAGGCTTGGCCAACATCAGGGAAGGAAGTGATCTCCCATGCGCAGCAACCGTGTGATGACCGCCGCGTTGCTCACCATCGCGGGCACGGGCATTGCCCACCTTGTCCTCAGCGAGCGACGGCACCGGGACCGGACCGTGCTGGAAAGCGCACGGATACACCAGCGGCTGCTCACCACCCCGGTCGAGCGTCCCGGACTTCGAGCGATCTGGGGCAGCCTGACACCGCTCGACCCCCGCGAACGCCGACTTCACGTGCACCGCAACGCGTGGGTTTCCGCATGGGAGGCGCTGTATCGCGTCGGCGCTCTGTCGGCCGACGGGGTACATGGTGCGGAGTGCGCCCTGTTCGCCGCACCAGAGGGCTTGGAGTGGTGGGTCCGTGTGCGGGAAGAGCGGGCCCGCGCGACCGGCGATGAACGTGGTCGCCGCTTCCACGCGCTGATGGAGGCGGCCTACCAGGACGAAACGGGAACGGTCCTGCCGCAGCCCGGCACGGGTACCGCACAGTTCCACGCGCAGCAGCCCTCTCCCTGACGCATAAGACCATTGGGCGACCGGTCTCGCTGTCGCAGGTCACGCACCCCACGGGCGCGGCGGGCGACGAGGCCGTACGCAGTGCCGCCCAGCCCGGTTCCTTGAACACCTGTGGCATCCCCGAACCCCGGCATCACAGGCACAACCCACGGCATCGCGTCCTGCGTCCACCACCAGCCGTACGAACTGAGATCAGGAGAAGCCGATGGAACTCTCGTGGAGGGAAGCCAGCCGCGGGCCTCTCCAAGTTCGACCGTCCCGCGCGCAACGAGCACATCGTCCCTCCATCGGGCTACGGAGAGAATTCGTACCTCTGTAGCCGAAGCCGTGTGGTGTCCCGCCAGGGTTCGTCAGCGCATCGCGCTGAATACAACAGCGGCGGCCAGCCCTCCGAGTAGGGCGCCGACCACCGTCTGGGCGGGAGTGTGGTCACGGAGCACGACGCGGGACCAGCCAACGGCCGTGACGCCAAGTACCAGCGGTGCCACGTGCGCGCCGTAGGCGAGGAGCAGGATCACGACCACTCCGCCGGCGACGGCGGTGTGGACCGAGACCTTCCACCAGATGGTCACGATCATGGTGGTGATGAGCCCGACGAGCATGGCGACCACCAGGGCGAAGACCTCGCGGGGCGCCTGGAGAGCAACAAGCAGTGAGATGCCTATCAGTACCGACGCCATCGTGGCGAGGAGAGGGACGGCGCGCTGCTCGCGGACGCGTACGTGCTTGTCGGTCCAGTGGCCGCGCTTCACGCCGAGCATGATGACGGCGAACGGGATACCGCCGCAGAACAGGGCGGCCAGCAGGCCCCAGCCGATCCCTGTGACGCTGCTCGTGCTGTGCCAGCCGATGATCAGCAGTATCGCGATGACGAGGTTGGCCGGCGCGAGGGTGTCGGTGATGAGGCGGGCCGTGCGGAACTCGGTCACTGTGTCGTCTCCTGCGTTCGGGCATGGTCGAGCTTGGCGGCGAAGGTGCGGATGAGGTCGGAGTCGTGAGCCCGGGCGAGTTGTTTGAGCGCGTGGATCTCGCTGGGCAGATCCCGGCCGCCGCTGGCGGGCGGGAGGGGCGCGCCGGACGAGGGCTCGCTGGCCTGCCGGGCTCGTTTGGCGCCGGTGATCCAACAGGCTTCGGCGGCGATGTCGGCCTGGGCGCCGATGAGGCCGGAGG
Source organism: Streptomyces sp. NPDC002838 (assembly GCF_040295365.1). Lineage (NCBI taxonomy): Bacteria > Bacillati > Actinomycetota > Actinomycetes > Kitasatosporales > Streptomycetaceae > Streptomyces > Streptomyces sp. NPDC002838. Next base: position 24,620 of record NZ_JBEOVF010000084.1, read on the forward strand.
CCGCGACGTGGGCGCGGGCCTGGTCGCGCAGGCTGCTGGGGGCATGGTCGCTGAGGGACAGGACGGCGTCTCGGATCTCGATGGTGCGGCGATACAGTCGGTCGTGAACGTGACGCAGGTGCAGAATTTCGGATGCCCTGCGCCGTGGTGGGTCGAGACGGACCTCTGGCACGGCCTCCGTGAGGCTGAGCCAGAGCGGGTACAGGTGCAGCAGGTCGCGGTATTCGCGGGTCCAGCGGTGCAGCCGTCCGGCGGCGGGCAGCGTGCTGCCGCTCACGATGAAGACCAACGCGCTGAAGAGCAGCAGACCGCTGATCGCCTCACTCGTGCTGGCAGGAACAGGGCGGTGTCCCAGAAATCCCAGGATCACGGAGGCCACGCGGTGCACGGCATAGACGATGCCGATGGTGGTGCCCATGCCGGTGAGACGAAGGCCCCTGCCGAGGAGGCCGGTGCCAGGCTGCCGGCCCCAGCGCCAGCACAGCCGAGAGGCGCTGAACAGTGCCGTCCCGAGATAGCCCGTCCACACCACTCCGTAGGCGGCGATACGCCAGTCGGTGGCGTACTCGGTGAGCAGGTCCACCACTTCGTGCGGCTGAGGAGTGGCCAAGAACAGCACCGTGATGATGACTGCCGCGTAGACGGGGACGAGGAGGTGCAGGCGGGAGGACTTAAGCCCGGGCGCCGTCTCCTCGGCCATGTTGTGCACGAAGGTCAGCACCGCATGCGCGGCGATGATGCCGCCGAGGTGCTTGCCCAGAGAACTCAGGTTGTTGACCTGGAGGGCGGCATCCGCGGGTACGGCGACGAAGGACAACCTGAGCGTCATGGCAACGGCGAGGGCGAGAAAGGCAGTCCACAGGACTCGCTTACTTGAATCGCGCCATGCGGCCGGGGCACGCCACCCAGTGACCAGCCACAGCAGGACCGCAGGAAGTGTGTCGATCATTCCAGGGCGCTCTTACGAGTCGCTGAGCGCGTCGCCCAGGCGCTGGAGGACACTGCTGCGTGCGGTCTTGCTGGTGCGGGAGGCAGCTGCCCTGTTGGCGATCAGCCCTGCGAATCGCTCGGCGTCCCGCTCGTCCTCGGTGCCATAGCTGGCCCTGGTGAGGAGACTGACCACGGTGGCAGGGTCGATGTCCGCGAACAAGCCGCCTGCTGACTGGACACCGTCGATGATCGACGTGTGGCCCAGGAGCATGTGGCCTATCTCGTGCAGGATGATGTGGTCTTGATGCAGGGGACTGGTCGCTGCCTCGTGGAAGACATGGTCGGCCTTCTCGGTGGCGATCCAGACACCACACGGGGCGTCGGTGCCGGAGATACCGGGGACGCTGTGCAGGTGGAGCGCACGGCCGCGCTGCGCTGCGATCCGGTCACAGAAGACCTGGACGTCGAACGGGTTCGGGATATCGATTGAGGCGAGCATGTCCCCGAAGTCCGGGCGGTCTTGACGTCTGCCGCCCGGCTGCTCTCTTCGACTTCGCAACGACAACTCGACTCCGCAGGTGGCGCTGTACGTGACCGCGGCAGAGGCGGCACCGGAATCTTGTATTCCGGCCACGGGAACGATACGTCAATGCTCAAGGAAATATGCCAATGGCATGCTCAAATTCCGCTCACCAGTGCGACGATCAAGGAATGCGTCTGATTCGGTATCACTTGATCAAGGCTGAATAGAGCGGCAAAAACCCTGGCGCCACCACGGGTCATGCACGAAAGCCAAAGAGTGGCGTGCGTCACAGCTTCGACCAGACAGTGGCCGTACACCTCCCGGTCGTGCCGCGTTTACCGACTGGACGCCTCGTCGTCGGCAAGCCCTTCCAGGGTGCGGGCCCGCTCAATGAACCCCTGGATCGTCGCAAGGGTCTCCGTCGACAGGCCGGAGGCCCTGAGGGCGACATCTCGCACGCGGTTGTCCCGCATGGAGGCGAGCAGTGACAGCTCGGCGGCGATCCGCTCGGAGGACTCGTCACTGAAGAAGTAGGCGGGGGCGACACCGAAGAAGCCGGCGAGGGCCTCCAGGTGCTTCATCGTCGGGTTGTCCTTCTTGCCCGTCCGCAGGCTCCAGATGTAACTCGCCGAGATGGTGGGCCCTCCCGACCGCTCGATGCCCGACGCCACCTCTTCGTAGCTGTACGGACCGCGGCCCCTGGGGTGGATCGTCACGAAGAGGTGATCGAGCTTCTCCGCGAGGGTGCGCTGCTTCGTGGGCACTCCTTCGCTCATGCGGGGCCCATCCTTCACTGACTCATGGGGCTACTGCTTCGACTGGCGTGAACGATACACCGTCAGACGCAACCGTTCCATTCTTGCCAGTTGACGTGATCCATCTTCCCTGGTCTATTGTCATCGCGCCGGCATCGACTGCTGCGAATGCACGGAGAGTGCTTCGCAGCCCAGATGGACAGGGAGGGGGACGCCGTGCGGACACCGCCGCTGAGGACCCGTGACGCCGCAACGAGCCGAGGGCCAGGCCACGCAGCCCGACGGTCGGCAGGACGCCCTGGGCGCGCCCACCGCCGCGCCACACGGGCGGGCGCGCAGATCATCGAGACGCCGACCAGGCGTCCTGGCGCGGTGACGACCGAGAAGAACTCGCACTGTCTCCTGCGGACAGCGATCCGACCCGCTTCGCGCCCGGCCGCGCGACTTCTACAGGGTTTAAGAACCAAGTCTGGATCTTGACGCAGGGTCGTGCGTATGTTCGTCGTCCCCGGGCAGCCCGCCCGGCACGACGAACACGAGGAGCAGCGGCATGCGCGCACTCCGGGCCTCATAGGCCCGGATACAGCGACGGCGCCCGAGAGGTGCGAACTCCCGGACGCCGAACGCTTCACGGCACAAACCGCCCCGGCAAGGGCGGATATCGCCACCATCACCACGCTGATCCCTTCCACGGGGCGTCTCAGCGTGGCAACACCAAAGGAGAGTGTTACATGCGCTCTGCCCTGCGCAAAAGGCCCGACGGCCTGGCCTGCGCGGCAGCCGCCCTCTTCCCCACTTCCGCCCGCCTCGGGCGTGAGCACGCTCCGGCCACCGTGCCGGCGCGCACGTCCCGCCTGTCGGCCGGGAGTCGCCAATGAGCAGCGACGCCCGCGAGTGGGTGTGGGAGCACAGTTCCAGCCGAGGGACTGCTCGCCTGGTCCTGCTGTCGATCGCCGACCGGGTGCCCGACGAGCAGTGCGCCGCCTGGGCCTCTCTCTCCAGCCTGATCGAGCGCACGAACGCGAGCAGGACCGCGGTACGCGACGCCCTCGACAAGCTCATCACTAGTAGCGAGCTGGAGCAGCGCGACGACCTCCAGGGACCACAGCGCACCACGGTGTACCGCCTGCCCCTCACCGCAGCGTTCCTGGCCAAGGTCAAGGCTGCCGAACAGGAGGGCTCGTCGGCGGAAGTCGCGGCGGCGCCGGAGGCGGATCCGGTGCCCGAGTTGAAGGTCGAGGCGCTTCGGCAGTACGGAATCTGGCTCAAGGACGGTACGGATTCCGGCCCCTCCCGGCGGAATCCGACCGGTACGGCTTCCGGCCCCTCGCGTCGGATTCCGACCCCCCGACGTGCCGGATTCCGACCCGTGGAGGGATCGGATTCCGACCCCCAGAACCGTAGTGAACCGAAGGTGAACCGTAATGACAGCAGTAGTGCTGCCGTCACCTCGGCCAGCGAATGGCAGGTCGACCCAGCCACCCACGCCTGGGCTCGTCATCAAGGTCACCTCGCCCGCCTCGGCGAGGACGGCCTGCGCTCCGCCGACGCGAAGTGGCGCGCCCACCGCGCGGCCTGGAAACCCCGGTCGGCAGGCGCCTGGGCTGCCGACTGGCGGTCCTGGATCGCCCGCGAGCGCACCCCGGGCAGCCCGAACCTCTACGCCCTGCCCGGCAGCGGCCCCGCCCCCGCAGGCGGCATGACCCGTGCCGAGGCCCACACCGCCGCCCTCCTCGCCGCCCTCGACGAGCCGACCGGAAACGGAGCAGCAGCCCAGTGACCCCACACGAAGTCGGCGCCCTGCTGGCCTACCTCGGCCGACTCGACCCCCGCCTCATCCGCACCGACAAGGGCGAGGCCCGCGACCAGATCGCCCAGTGGCACGAGCTGCTCGGCGACGTGCCCCTGGCCACCGCGCACGGCTGGGACTCCCGCGTCGTCGCCCGCGGGCACATTCTCGACTCGCCGTACCCGATCCTGCCGGTGGACGTCGCCCGCAAGTGGCGCGCTTACCGACGCGACCGCCTGTCGCGGCACACCGACCCCACACCGGCCGCCGATCCGGACGACCCGGCCTCCTGGCAGGCCGAGCTGGTCCGCACGCGTCGCGCAGTCGCCACTGGAGCCGTCCCGCCCGCGACGCACCGGCAGATCACCGGCGGCCAGGTCCCTCCCGACCTCGAACCGCATCTCAAGGCGATCGGCCGGTACATACCGGACGACGTTCGCGCCGAACTTGCCCCCTACCGGCCCGCCCGCGCGGCCCGCGAGGCGGCCATCGCCCAGGGCCAGCCGGACTTCCTCGGTGTCGAGTGCGAGTGGTGCCATGCGCAGGTCGGCGAGCCGTGCCGGCGCAGGCGCATCGGCCTCGACGGCGACGCTCGCGGCAACTCGCCCCGCGCCACCCCCCACCCCGGCCGCGTCGACCTCGCCGCAGCGCAACACGCCCAGCAGCCCGCGATGGCCTGACCGGCACTCCCCTCGGTGCACCCCGTCCGGTGCACCACCGCACACCACCGTCCCGTCCGGCTGCGACGCCCGCCCCGCGCCGCAGCCGATACCCGACGCCGCGTCCGCCTGCGGCCGGACCCGACCGGCCGACGCGGCAGCACATCGGAGGCAGAAATTGCGCACTATCACCACCCACGACGCGCCAGCCACCGGCCTGCGCGGCATCGGCGACACCAGCTGGCACATGCACGGCGTGTGCCACGGCATGGACCCCGACGACGCCGACGCAACCTTCTTCCCGCTGCCCCGGGACCATGAAGCCATCGCCGAGGCCAAGGCCCTGTGCGCCCAGTGCCCGGTCAAGCGGGACTGCCTCAACTACGCCCTGGAAAACGTCCTGAAGGAGGGCATCTGGGGCGGTCTCACCGAGGCCGAACGCCGACCCTGGCACGACGGGCTGCCCCAACGGCTCGACTACAGCCGGGTGCTCGCGGTCTTCAACGGCCGCGACGTGCACCTCACCGCCAAGGAGCGGCAGGTCGTCATCGACCACGCCTACGCCCGGGGCTGGCATGCCGACCGGCTCGCCGTCGCCCTGCAGGTCACCCAGGAGCACGCCCGCGACCTGCTGACCCAGGCCGCCAACAAGGTCTTCGACCGGGACCTCACCCAAGGCGTGCCCCAGCGGCGGAAGAAGAAACGGAAGCGGTCGAAGCCGACCACGAGCAAGCCCGCGACCGGCCAGCCCGGCCAGGAGCAGCCGGTGTCCCTTCGGTGCAGTCGACCTCCGCACCCGCCCCTCTCGGAAAGGCCGCATGACCCGCCTCTCCCTGTCCTTCGGCGCCGCCCCGGATCTGTCAGTCCTCCTCGCGGCTGGCATCCCCGTCGCGGTCCTGGCCCTGGTCCTGACCGGCTGGGCGATCCACCGCCGGGGAGCCAGCCCTCAGAAGAAACGTTCTGGCAGCCCTGCGATCAAGGTCGCCGCCCTCGCCGCGCTCGGCTGTACCGCCTACAGCGCGGACACCAGCTGGCGGTTCGCCGCCGACTACCTCGACATGGCTGGCACCGCCGAGCGGGCCGGCATGTTCGCCGCCGCCGAGCTGGCGCTGTTCGCGACCGCGCTGATGGCGCGGCAGAACCTGTCCTCCCAAGGGGCGCCGGGGCTGCCGGGCACGCTGGTCTGGGTCATCACCGGAGTGCAGGTGATCCCGGCCTACGCCGAGAGTGGCCCCATCGGCGGCACCGTCCGGGCCTTCGTCGGCCCGATCATGGCGGCGATGCTGTGGCACCTCGCCATGGGCATCGAACTGCGCCTGCGCACCCCTGATGCCGCCTCCCACGGGCTGATCGCCACCCTGGGCCGGGAGGCGCGAGAGCGACTGCTGTCCCGCCTCGGCATCGCCGCCCGGGATCGCGACGCCGCACAGATCACCCGCGACCGGGCCACCACCCGAGCCGTCACCCTCGCCGCCCGCCTCGCCGAACGCACTCCCGATCAGCGAACGAGCCGCCGAGGCCGACGGCTCGCCCGGCGGCTGTCGAAGGCAATCGGCCGAGCCTCGGTCGGCACCGACCCCACCCAGCGTGCCGAGCTGCTCAACCAGCTCGCCGCCCGCCGGCACGCACTCGCCCTCGCCACCGTGCCCCTGCCCTCCCCCTGGTCCCCGCACTCCAACGGAGCGGGCCTGGTCCCCGAACCCATCGGCGGGACCTCCCCACTGGGATCCGTGGTCCCCAGCGACGGTCCCCGCCCCCACGCCGTCCCTAGCGGGGACCGGTCCCCGCAGGAAGAGAGGGGACCGGTCCCCGGGACCGACACGGCACCCGGCAGCAGCACGGTCCCCAAAACCAGGGGCCGTGCAGCGGGGACCGCGAGCACAAAAGGCGGGACCGAAGCGCCTGAGCCGGGGACCGACACATCCCTCGACAGCGGCGAGGGGACCGGCAAACAGATACACGAAATGCCTGCTCAGCCCCCCGGAAACGACCGGGGACCGGCCGACGCTGAGTCGGGGACCGACCCCACCGGGGACCGGGGACCGACCGACACCGACACGGGGACCGACCCCACCGGGGACCGGGGACACAAGGCCCCGCTCCGGCGGAAGCCGACGGCGAAGACCAAGGGCAAACGCGGCAGTCGGTCCCACGGCCAGAAGGCGCAGCGCCCGTCGCGGGAGCTGCAGGCGTCCGTGGACCAGCTCGTGAAGCAGGTCCGGCCCCACGTCCCCGCCCTCCTGGAACGAGACGGCAACGAGACCGTCACCAGAGTCCAGCTCCGGGAGATCCTGCGGCGCGAGGGCCTGACGGGCGGCCGGAACGACCGACTCAGCCTCGTCCTGCAGCGACTGCGGAGTGAGGCGACCACCACGACGACAAGGAGCACCGCCCGATGAAGACCTGCCGCCGCTTCTCCACGATCCGCGAGCAGTTCGAGCGGGAGATCGGTTTCCTGAGCGCCCACTCCGAGCGGCATGCCGGCAGGCCGGCGGCGAAGAGCAGCGCGAAGCACGCGCTGTCGGCGAAGCAGCAGATGGCCAAGGCCCTCAGCCGGCACGTCGGGCGCTGCCCCGAGTGCGGCTGACGCCCGCAAAGCTGCAGCTCACGGCCCCTTCGTCCGACCGGTGGGCCCGGCGAGGTGCCGGGCCCCCCCCCAATTACAGGAGGGCCCACCAACGACCCCCCCAACGCGCCCGCGGGCGCCCCCCCCCCCCCCCCCAGATAGGGAGAGCGGGGGGGGTGGGAA
>NZ_JBEOVF010000085.1:0-31069 GCF_040295365.1 Streptomyces sp. NPDC002838
CGCGGCAATGTACACCAAGGCCTTGACCTGGGGGTGGTCGGCGGCGGCCTCGCTGATGACGCTGCCACCGTAGGAGTGGCCGGCCAGGACGATGGGGCCGTCGATGCTGTCGAGGACACTGCGCACGGAGGCTGCGTCCTGGTGCAGCCCGCGCAGCGGGTTGGCGGCGGCGACGACCGGGTAGCCGGCCTGCTTCAGTGGGGCGACGACGTCGTTCCAACTGGAGGAATCGGCGAAGGCGCCGTGCACCAGAACGATCGTGGCCCTGCCGCCACTCGAAGGCTGCGCGGTGGTCGTCCTGGAGTCGAGGCGCGGTGCTCCGCCGGCCGCACCGGCCGCTCCGCTGGAGGCGAATGTCAGAGCTGTTCCGCTCGCGACGGCCGCCAACAGGGCACCGCCAGTGAGGATCAAACGCCGAGTGCTCTTGTTCGTCATGACCTTCTCGCTCTCATGCTGAGCCGAAGCGCGGTAGTTTTCACCGCAGAGCCGGTTGAGCTGGTGATTGAGACCGGTCGAAGCAGTCTGGTTGTCACCGGTGAGGCACACGGCTTGTCACATGCGCTCATTCGGCATCCTTTCTGTCACCAGCCGCCCAGGCGGCGACAACGAGCTGCCCTCGCGTCGGTCTGGTCTGGTCGGCGTGCAGGGGACGCGCGCCGGCCAGTGGCAGCGGTATCGCCGCTCCCTGGCGCTTTGCTCGATCGTCAGCGGCGGGCCTGGATCTTCAGGTCGCCGCGGGTCTGGATGCGGATGTGGTCGCTCGCGAGCATGGCGTGGGGGAATCCGAGGTCGATCGCGCTGACCTCGTCCAGACGCGCCATCTGGGACGGGGTGAGGTCGACTTCCAGAGCTCCGAGGTTTTCCCGCAGTTGCTCGGCGGTTCGAGCCCCGATGACCGGCGCAGTCACCCCCGGGTTGTGCAGGGTCCAGGCGAGCCCCACCTGGGCCGGTGTGCGGCCCAGCTCGTCAGCGATCTCCTTGACCACGTCCACGATGGCGAGGTTGCGCTCGGTCACCCCGCCGAGGGCCAGGTTGAAACTCTTGCGGGTGCTCTCGCTCTGGCCGGACGGCGACGCGGTCAGGTCCTGGCGGCTGTACTTGCCGGTGAGCACCCCTCCCGCCAGCGGTGACCACAGAACTGTTGCCAGCCCCAGCTCCTGCGCCATCGGGATGAGGTCACGCTCCCCGGTACGCTCCACCAGGTTGTACTCCAGCTGCAGTGCCACCAGCGGTGACCAGCCGCGCAGGTCGGCCATCGTCTGCATGCGTGAGATCTGCCAGGCCGGGGTGTTGGAGATGGCCACGTAGAGGACTTTGCCCTGCCGGACCAGGTCGTCCAGACCGCGCAGTATCTCCTCCACGGGTGTGGTGGGATCCCACACGTGCAGGTAGAGCAGGTCGATGTAATCGGTGTTCAACTGTCGCAGGCTGGTTTCGACCGCCCCGAAGAGGCTCTTCCGGCTCGCGCCACCGGAGTTGGGGTCGTCAGGCCGCCGCAGGGTCGTGTACTTCGTGGCCAGGACCAAGCTGTCTCGCCTGTCCCGGGCGAACTCACCGAGCATGCGCTCCGACGTGCCGTTGGTGTAGGTGACCGCCGTGTCGATGAAGTTCCCGCCGCGCTCGACGTAGAGGTCGAACAACCTCCGCGCCTCGTCCTGCTCCGCGCCCCAGCCCCATTCGTTGCCGAAGGTGGCCGCCCCGAGCGCGAGCGGCGAGACCCGTAGGCCGGAACGTCCCAGTTGCCGGTAGGCGTCGAGAGTGAGTGGCATCGTGTTCTCCTGTAGTGGTGGGTTTCTGAGGTTCGAGGGATGCGGGCCGGTGGTCGGCGTGCCTGAGTTTCAGGCGCCGAGCCCGTAGCCGCCGGCCACGGCGACGTCCTGGCCGGTGACGTAGCCGGCGGCGTCCGAGGCGAGGAAGGCGACGACTTCCGCGACCTCCTGGCTGGTCCCGAAGCGCTCGAACGGGATCTTCGTGCGCATGGCGTCCCGGCCGCTCTGGGGTATCCCCAGCTTGTCGAGCAGCGGGGTCTCGGTCGCGCCGGGACTCACGGTGTTGACGCGGATCCTGCGCGGAGCCAGCTCAAGCGCGAGTGAGGGCAGCATGGCCAGCAGGGCACCGCGCGTGGCTGCCCCCACCGTGGCGCCAGGGCTGCCCCTATGGGTTGCGAAGCCCACGGTGATGACGATCGATCCGCCGTCGTTCATCAGTGGTAGGGCCTTCTGGAGGGTGAAGTACTGACCCTTGAAGTTGACGTCGACGTGCTTGTCGAACGACTCCTCTGTCACATCGGCAATCGGTGCGGGGCGGAAGACCCCGGCGTTGAGGAACAGCAGGTCGAGAGACCCGAAACGTTCGGACACCCTTGTCATGAGGGCGTCGGTGTCGGACAGAACGCGTGCGTCGGATCGGACGACGAGTACGTCGTCGGGAAGCTCGAGTCGTGCTCGCGCGAGGGACTCGGGGTTCTGTCCGGTGACGGCGACCTGGTAGCCGCGGGCGTACAGCAGTTCGGCGGTCGCTCTGCCGATTCCGGTCGTGCCGCCGGTGATGAGTGCTGTGGGCATGGTGGGCCTTTCGTCGAACGGGCAGAGTGGGACGCCACATCAAACGGGGAGGTCCCCGCTTGTGTCACCGTACACTGAAACGGGGACCTCCCCGATTCGTCTCCGCACCAGACCCGACACTTCCGATCGCGAAGGCCATGACACCTCCACGCAGCACCCTGCGCGCCGATGCCCAGCGCAACCGCGAGCACCTGATCGCCACGGCCGCTGAGGCTTTCGCCTCCGGACGGGCGATTTCGCTGGACGCGATCGCCAAACGCGCGGGCGTGGGAAGTGCCACCCTCTACCGGCACTTCCCCACCCGAGAGGACCTGGTCGAAGAGGTCTACCGCGACCAGATCCGTCCTCTGCGCGATGACGCGCGAGATCTCCTGGCCACCGGGCGGCCCGCGCAAGCTCTCCACTCCTGGATGCGTCGCTTCGCCGAGTGGGCGGCGGAACGGCGCGGCATCTGCGAAGCCCTGGTCGCCATGAGCGCTTCCGGACGCTTCGGCACCGGACCCGTCTGCGATGAGATCCAGCAAACCCTGGGAATGGTGCTCCAGGCCGGCGCTGAAGCAGGAGAACTGCGCAGCGACATCGACCCGGTCGACGTCGGCGGGATCCTCACCGGCGTGCTCTCCGTGGCCGGCGCGCCCGAGCAGCGCGACCAACTCGACCGCATGCTCACCGTGGTCGTCGACGGGCTGAAGCCGCGCCAGGAAGATCGAGGGCGTGCCTAGTACTCCAGTTGCAGTTCACTATTTCTGCTGGTCAGGGGCGTGTTCGTGAGTGTACTTGGCTGATGCAGCGTCCAGCGTATGGAAGAACTTCCACACCAGAACGCCGTGTTCGAACCCCGGGCTGTGCATGGAGGTGATGGCGGGGTCGGCATACGTGGTGTAGCCGAATCTGGTGACCGAGAAGTCCTCGGTGACGCGCTGCCCTACGGCCGCTGGCTTCGGCCTACTTCCGAAGGGCCGCGTTCCATCGGCGGCACGGTCCGGCCGCGGCCGCCCAGGGACTGCGACCCCGAGGCGGACTGCGAGCCGTGAAGGACCTACTCGCCTACGGCTGCTCGGCACAAAGGCCGTCGTCCGCGCAAGTACCCGGCCACTCGGGCTCCAAAGCCGCTCCCACCTTCGCCGAATGCGCGGCGCATGGTCAGGCCGCGCCCGCAGGCGGTCAGGAGGTCAGCTCGACGGTGCGCGGCCGGTCTGGAGAGGGGCGCAGGATGCCGGCCGCAACGGCGGCGGTCGCGCAGAACAGGGTGAGCAGCAGGAAGGTGTGATTGAGGGCCATGAGATGGGTCATCCAGCCGATGACGGCGGGGCCCGCGAGCATGCCGATGTATCCGAGTCCGGCGACTCGGGAGACGTTGGTGCCCGCGGCTGTGGGGTCGGCGTGTCCGGCGGCGCTGAACAGTTGCGGGATGCAGCCGGACAGGCCCAGCCCGAACAGCGCCCAGCCGGTCAGCGCCGCCCAGATCCACGGCGAGAGGGCCACGACCGTGATGCCGACGGCGGCCAGGGCCGCGCCGTACCTCAGGACGGCGACCGGCCCGAACCGCGCGGATATCCGGTCCGCCAGGAGCCTGCCGATGGTCATGGTGGCCGCGTAGGTCCCATAGGCGAAAGCGGCGGTGCTCTCCGGCGCGTCCAAGACGGTCTTGAGGTGCAGGACGCTCCAGTCGTTGGCGGCTCCCTCACACAGCATGACCAGCAGAGCCAGGACGGCCAGGAGCCAGATCCGGGCGGGAACGGCGCGCTTCTTCACCTCAGGCTCACCCTCCGCATCGGGTACGGGGGCGGTCGACCCGGTGGGCAGAAGATCACGAGCTGACACCAGAGCGATGATGACGCCGACGCCTGCGGCGGTACCCAATGTCGTGGCCGGGTCCCAGCCGATGCCGATGGCCGCGGCACCGGCGAGCGCTGCCAGGACACCGCCGACGGAGAACGTGGCGTGGAAGGCCGACATGACAGGCCGCTCGTACGCCCTCTCCACCTGCACCGCATGCGCGTTCATGCTGACGTCGAGGGTGCCGTTCCCGAATCCGAAGAGCAGTAGGGCTGCTCCGAGGGCCCACGGTTCTTGGGCAAGACCGGGCAGTACCAGGGTCGCGCTGCACAGCACTCCGGCCACGGGAACGACGGTGCGTGTACCGACCCGGTCGGACAGCCGCCCGCCGACCTGCATGCCGGCGAAGGCCCCGGCCCCCAACAGCACAAGGAACCCGCCCAGGGCCGCATGGCTGATGCCCACGCGTTCCTCGATGGCCGGAATCTGCACGACCCACATACCCAGCAACATGCCATTGAGTACGAAATAGACAAATGTCACGACGCGAGATGCGCGCAGGGCTCTTTCCATGCGGACACCATAACGAACAACTTCCCTGTTCGAAACTCGATATCTCAACCATTGAAGATGTTCGAAACGGGTGGTGTTGAATCACGGTATGAGCACTGTGGAACGTCACCGACTGATCATCCAGGCCGTCCAGGAGGCGGGAACGGCCACAGTCACCCAACTCGCGCACCTGGCGGGCTCCTCGGAGATGACCATCCGTCGCGATCTGGACCACTTGGCCTCGCAAGGCGTCCTCGAACGGTTCCGCGGCGGCGCGCGAACCCTCCTCCTGCGAGGAGACGAACCTCCCTTCGCGCTGCGCGCCCACGAAGCCATCGATGCCAAGCGCCGGATCGCGGCGGAGGTGGCCTCACTCATCACCGACGGCGAAACCGTCCTGCTCGACAGCGGCACGACCTGTTTGGAAGTCGCACGCCTGCTGCACGGACGGCAGGTCACCGTGATGCCCCTTTCACTACAAGCGATACACATCCTCAGTGACGCCCCCGAACCGACCTCACTCCTGGTCCCCGGGGGCCGGCCCCGCGCCGGCGAGGGAGCCCTCACCGGACCCCTCACCCTCGCCTCCCTGTCGGCGCTGCGCTTCGACACCGCCGTCCTGGGCTGCTGCGGCTTGACCGCCGGCGACGGCATGACTGCCTACGACCTCGACGAGGCAGCGGTGAAAAAGGCGGTCATCTCCTCAGCGCGCCATATCATCGCCGCCGCCGACGGCAGCAAACTCGGCCGCACCACCCACGCCTACGTCGGGCCCTCCACCCTGGTGCACACCCTTGTCACCGACACCACTGCACCCGCCGACGAGACCACCGCGCTCGAGAACAACGGCACCACTCTCAGGATCGTCTGACCCGTCCTGTACGCCTTCGCCACACCGAACGCCGCGACTTCACGCATCGTCCAGGCCTCTCTGGGCAGCCGGCTCGATGGCCTCGCGTCGTGCGCGATCCGGACAGGAATGCTCCCCGGCGTGACATCGGGCCTTCCGCCGGACGCCTTCCCCAAGGCTTCCGACTTGTTTGCGCCTACGGCCGTCGCGGTTTCGGTCCAGGTGGTTACCTCGGCCGCGGCACGCGCGAGCACGACCGGATGCCACCGCACCGACAAAGCCCCCTCAGCGGCGCCTCTTCAGAAGGCGATGCCCACCCCGTCGATCCGGCTCCATACGCGCTCCTGCACGGCGGACATGGCCGGCCACCGCAGGCCGCCGGGCCGCGGGTAGACCTGGGCGGCGAACGGCGCGGGACGGAAATCGGCGTCATAGAAGCAGCCGCTGCCGTAAGTGGGTTGTCGAAGTCACTGCAGGAACGCGCGATCGAGCCGGGAGAGGGCACCTGGCCAGTGCGCGACCAAGTACCAAGCGCGTGGATGGAGTTGGCGTACTCGGCATTGCTCAGTTCGCTGTGCTTTTCTCCCTCGTGAAGGTCTGAACGAGGTTTCGCTCCCGGCCGGCGATCCGAACATTGGCGTGATAGGCCGCCTCGTGCTCGACGAAGACCTGCGGGTCCTCGATTGCATGCAGGGTGAGGACAGGAATGGTGATCTGGCCGGTGAGGTCACTGTCGTAGGAGAGGTCGCGGCGTGCCGTGGCGTCGGCCGAGAAGCGCGCTACACCTGCGTTCAGTGCCTTGTCGTCGTGTGAACCCTCGTACCACACCCCCCGGTTGCCGAACGGGTACCTGCCGCCGAGCCGGTTGGCCACAATGTCCGGAGCAGGAAGGTCGCGTACTGCATGTTCGTTGCCAGTGAGCGTTCCGGGATGCGGGTGACGGCCAGGATGTTGTCCAGAGCGTGCTGCTGTCGCGGGGTCCGAGCCGCTGGGTCGGAATCGATGCCGGTGCATTCCTGCAGACGGTTTTGGACTTCGTCAGGTGTCATGGTGGACTTCGCAGGCAGCCCTTGCCACAGCGGATACTGCGGCTCGGTAGGACGGGGAAGGTTGCGGCAGTAGTACTGGTACACCATCCGCAGGTCCAAGCGGGTGTTGTAGCCGCGCGAGCCTCCGGCCAAGAACCCGTTGGTCAGTAGCACCCCATCGTAGTCACTACGCTGCCTGCCATAGGTTTCGGCAACCTTGGCGGCGACATTGCCACCCCATGACTGGCCATGCAGAAAGGTACGGTCAGGTCGGCCAAACGAGTCAACGCGAGTCGAGCAAGGCGTCCGGCTGCCGGGGCAGCCCTGGCGTGACAGCCCGGAAGAGGGACAACTCGCGCAGGCGCCGGGTCAGGAACGGGTACGCGTCGTGGCTCGGGTCATCGTCTCGGCCCAAGCTCGTAAGCAGGTCCGCGGTGGAGATCGGTTGGCTCGGCGGTCCAGGTGCCGCAGGACGGCGGACTGGGCCATCGTCTGGTCCGGGTCGGCGAGGACTTCGCTGACGACGGCGGCAGTCGCGCAGCAGGTCCACCCACGGCTCGGCCGACTCACACAGCCCTTCCGCAAGCGCAGCGCGCTCCTTCGTGCCGTCGAAGCGGCCGCCAAGCAGGACCAGGCAGCGGCAGCGCCTCCGAGGCCTTCGGCGACTTGCGGCGGCAGGACGTTGGACGAGAACCGCTTGCGCTCGCCAGCGGACTCATCGACGCGGCGGTCCTTCACCCTGACCACGGTGACCTCGACCGGCCCGGCCGCCATGGCCACAATCCGCGGTCGGTGGTGGCCGTTGCGGACCACCAGACGCCGGCCCCGCTCGTCGGTCTCGGCCGCCGACTCGGCTATGTGATGGTTGACTTCGGCATCCAAGGCTGCGGCCGGCATCCGGCGGGCGCCCTCGCGGAAGATAAGTCAAGAGCGCACGTTCGCTCGGACCGCCTCTTCGATGGGTGTCGACCCCGTGTTGAGTTCCAGGATCTGCCGACCGATCCTGGGCTCGTGAAGCAGTTCAGCGAGGGTGGCGGCCACGTCGTCGCGAGCGATCTGGCCGTGGAGCTCTGCCGGCCCGAGGGACACGGTGCCGGTTCCCGGACCGTCTAGGAGGAGTGAGGGACGCAGGATCAGCCAGTTCAGATCGCTGCGGCTGAGCGCGACGTCTGCCTGCTTCTTCACGGCGAAGTAGTACTCGACCTCCTCGCCGAGGTTGCGTTCCCGCCATGATTCCGGAAGCACCGACACCAGCACGAAGCGCTCCACACCGGCGAGGCGTGCCGCCTTGATCGCTCTGACGACCCCATCGCCGTCGATGGCCGCCGTGACCTCCGTGCTGCCGCCGTTCGATCCGGCGCTGAAGACGATCACGTCGACGTCACCGAATGCTGCCGCGAGCTGTTCCACCGTCATGCTGGAGAGATCGCCGACGCGTGCGTTCACTCCTCGCGTTGCCAGTTCAGCCTGCTGGTCTTCTCGGCGTACGAGCCCGTGGACGGCGTCTCCCCGCGAGCGCAGTTTCTGCGCAAGCAGACCTCCGATACCGCCGGTGACGCCGATGATGAAGACGTCCACCTTGGATGCTCCGTTCTCTCGATGTGACTCTTCGGCTCCGTCGTCAGAGCGATGCCTGAGCGATCAACGGCCTCGCTCGTACGGGTATTCCAAGCGTGCAGAGGCCATCGGTCCCGTTCTCCCGATGGCACGCCGGCCACCGCAAAGCTCGAGCCGTCGCCCCCGGGTGAATCGTTGCGTACGAGGCTGGTCCGCACAGCCGCGCTCACGGACCGGTATGTTCCGCAGCGGGCGAGGGGACACGCAGAGCCCTGCGCAGTGCGCTGTGACGACGTGAACGGACTCGCACCGTCAGATCGGCCGAGGGAGCAAGATTCTCACCGCCGTGAATGCCACCGGGATAGACGTAGAGTTCGACCGGCACTCCGGCCCGCATGAGGCGTTGAGCGAAGTCCATCGCCTCATCGCGGAACAGATCCAGGTCACCGACGTCGACGTACGTCGGCGGCAACCTCGTCAGATCGTCGGCGCGCGCCGGCGCCGCGTAGGGCGACACCCGGTCGGTTCCGAAGTCCTCGCCCAAGTACGCCTCCCATGCCTGGAGGTTCGCCTCGCGACTCCATGCACCGAATCCGGTGTTGGCGAAGCTGGAGGGCGTCGATGCGCGGTCGTCCAGCATGGGAGAGACCAGCATCAGGCAGGCGATCTCGGGTCCGCCGCGGTCACGCGCGAGCAGTGTGGTGGCCGTCGCCAGGCAGCCGCCTGCACTCGGTCCGTAGAGAGCGATACGGCGCGGGTCGATGCGCAACTCATGCCGGCCTTCAGCGATCCAGGAGAGAGCCGCGAAGCAGTCGTCGATCGCAGCGGGGTACGGGTTCTCGGGAGCGAGACGGTATTCGACCGAGGCAACGACGCAGTTGGTTGCCCGGGCCAGCTCGGCCGCTTTCGCGTCGTCGCCGTCGACGCTTCCGGTGACCATCCCGCCACCGTGGACGTAGCAGATGCACGGTGCGGACACGGTGCTCCCTGCCGGACGATAGACCCGCACCTGAACGGCCGTATGCGGGGACGTATCGGACCGGATGGAGAAGTCACGGACATCGACGTCGTGGTGTGCGGCAGCCCTCGGGCGGAGGGCGGCGAGTTCCGCCTGTTTCCGGCGTCGGGCCGTGATGCTGTCGATGCCACTCAGCCCCTGAGGACCGACAAGGCTGAGGTACTGGTCGAGGCGGGCCCGGACCTGCGGGTCTATACGGTCTTTCGCGTCCAGTCCACAGTCCTTTCACTCAGTCGATGCCGGGTACCAGGAGCGGGACCCTGCCTCCGGTCTCGCGCGTCCTCAGGACGCCCCTGCCAATTGGTCGACGAAGGGATCCACCGGCGTCACACCTGGCACGACAATCCCGTTCTCGTAAGCGAAAGTGATGAGTTGACCGCGGTGACGGACGCCGAGCTTCGTCAGCATGTTGGCTATGTGCGTCTTCACCGTCAGAGGACTGAGACTCAAGACATCTGCGACGGCGGAGCCTTCATGGCCGCTCGCCAGCAGGGTGAGGATCTCACGCTCTCGCCTGGACAACAGCGGAACCGCTCTGGAGCTGACGATTCGTCGCGCGTTCACCGTGACGGCGGGAGCGGTTTGGAGGACCACGACGAGACCGCCGCGCAGCACCGTCTCCATCGCTCCGGTGAGTTGTGCGGCTGTGATGTCGGGAGCAAGAACCCCCGTGGCACCCGCCCTCAAACAGACGTCCGCTTCCTGAGCATCGAGGGCGCCGAAGACGAGGGTGCGGGCGACTGCAGAGGCGGCGGAGACGAGTTCCGAGAATTCGGAGATGCCCTGAAGTCGGATGGCCCGGTGGAGGAGAATGACATCTGGTCCCGCATCAGCCTTGAGCAAATCTCGGAGCTGAGCGCCCTCGGCAGCCTGCCCGACCACCGTCAAGACACCGCTTCGCTCGACGACTTGCGTCACGGCTGCGCGTACGAGCGTCGGGCCGCCGGCGAGAATCACCGTATGCATGTGTGGCCTCTCTTCATCGGACGACAGCGGTCGTCGGGTGGACCGGCCCACATGTCATGGGGTTCCGTCTCCATCGCGGCGGCACAACTGAGGTCAACGGTGGCTTGAGGCTCTGATTGTTCTCGGCGCGCTTGACGGGTGCCCCCCGCTGAACCTGATGGGTTCTTGACGGTCCTCCTGGATCACCGGCAGCGGCGCTGACCAGTACGCCGCCGGAGCCCGCGCAAGGACACCGACGGCGGACGAACAGCGGGCCTCAGCAGTTTCGAGGGGTCGCCGGCTGTCAGGTCGCAGGTACGGGCAGCATGGCCAGCGGCACATGCTGTTGCCCGGAGTGGATGTCACGGTCACGGAGCGAAGCCTGGCTGACGGGACGCGGGAAAGAGATCTTGACGACGTTCAGCGACGGGATACGGAACATCTGAACCTCGCTCTCGTCGACTCCGTAGAGCCCGGCGACCGTGCGCTCGTTGAGGAACGACTCGTCGGCCGCGATGCCGTATCCGGCCGCGTCGCGCATGAACAACTCCATGGTGACCCAGAACGGCCCGGCGTTCTTGGACCGGACCTCGAATGCCAGATCGCCGAGGGTGGTGGGGTCCGAATCAGCCATGGTGCACGGTCTCCTCGATCTCGATGCGGAACATGTCGGTGGGAGTGACGCTGTCGACGACGTGATGGAGTACGAACTCGTACGCGGGCCCGCGCTCGACCTCGGCCGGGGACGTGGCGAAGGCGAGGCTGGGCAGGTAGTCCATGTCGGCTGTCGGCAGATGCAGCATCAACGGGTTGGCGACCTTCGCCACGGCTGTGGCCGTCTCCTGGTCCGGCGCATTGACCAGCAGCATGACTCCCACCTCACGGGGTGGGCCCTGGGCCGGGTCGCGGTCCTTCAAGACCGCGTTGTAGCCGTAAAGGCGTACGTCGAAGGCGTACTTGTCCTCGCCGAGGCCGAGTGTCTGCTCCACCCGCTGGCTGACCATCACACGCAGGAGGTCGGCCCAGTCCTCGATGTTCGCGAGGATGTGAGGGTCCCGGATGGCGGTGAACGACATCGTCTCGTAGCCGGTGATCCTCGCGCCCTCCAGCTTGACGGTGTGCTGGTCGGCGACGTGGAACCGCGAGCCCTCGACGCGCACCGTGCGGTCGTCGAGGGCCGTGTAGGTGGCTGCCCGGACGTCCAGGGTGCCGTCCGGCTCACGCATCTGGAAGGGGTTCGCGGTCTCGTAGAGCATGTGGGCGGCGACCAGGATCGGTGTGCAGGACGCGGCCGGGTCGAGCGGCTCGATGGTGAAGCCGCCGGCGTCGATGGTGGCCAGCACCCCACCGGAACGTGGGTTGCTGGTGCACTGTCCGCCGCATTCGACGATCTTGGAGGCGTGCCACGTCGGTCCGGTCGGCATCCCCTTCATGAGGGGGTAGGCGGCCGCGACGGCCGTGTCGGTGGCGCGGCCTGCCAGTACGACCTGGGCCCCGGCCTCGAGCGCGGCGACGATCGGCTCGTGTCCCATCATGCCCACGATGTGCGTGCAGCTGTCGAGCGTCTCGGGCTGCAACTCCCCCAGGGGAGGCAGTGCGTGAATGTGGCCGGACTCCAGACGCTCCTTGAGTGCGTCGGCGTCCTGCTCGCTGTAGATCCGGGCGACCCGCAGATCCAGTCCCTCGTCCGCCAGGATCTCGGTGACGATGCCCGCGACCCAGTCGACACCGTCGTCGGTGCCGCTGGTGCCGCACGAACCCACGATCAGCGGGATGTCGGCACGTGCCGCGGCCCTCAGCAGTACCCGCAGGTCGCGGGCGACGGCTGCGCGCGCGGTCTTGGGCTGTGACGAGCCGAGGTAGTAGGGGCCGGAGTCGGTGCTCCCACCGTCGACGGAGATCACGTCGGCACCGAGTTCCAGACCTCGGTCGATCGTGGCCTCGGGAAATCCCGCTCCCAGCATGCCGGTTGGTGCCAGGACCTTGATGGAGTCGTCCGGTTCGTTGTGCATGTTTTCCTCTTCCTGATCGGTGTGGGGCAGCCGACGGGCGGGTGTCATCCGGTTCTCTCGCCGGTGTGGGTCTGTGGCAGCAGGTGGGCGTTCACGAGGAACCGGGGGCGCCCGGCGAGGGCGGCCACCAACTCCTCCGCGCCCTTGCGGCCGGTGTCCGCCCGGGCTTCGGCGGTCTGCCCTGCGAGATGGGAGTAGACGACGATCCCGTCCACGTTCCGCAAGGGGCTGTCGGCGGGGAGCGGCTCGTCGCTCACCACGTCGAGGGCTGCCGCGGCGATCTGTCCGTCGCGCACGGCATCGGCGAGGGCCCGCTCGTCGACGATCGCTCCCCGCGCGGTGTTGACCAGGACCGCTGTCGGTTTCATCCGGCGGAAGGCGGAGGCACCCAGGAGATCTCGCGTCCGTTCCGTGAGCGCGGTGTGCACCGAGAGGTAGTCGGCCGTGGCCAGGAGCTCGGGGAGCTCGACGAACCGCACTGACGGATCGGTTCGCAGGTTCTCCGGCACACCGGTCGTGCAGAGCACCCGCATTCCGAATGCCTGCGCCAGCGGCACGACGGCACGCGCGGCGGCCCCGTATCCGAGCAGGCCGAGCGTCGCTCCACGCAGTTCACGACCGTCATGCCTCGGCCAGGCACCGGCCTGGACTCCCATCGCGCTGTGCACCAGTCCTCGTGCCGCGGCCAGCAGCAGGCCGATGGTGTACTCGGCCACGGCGTTGGCGTTGACCCCCGGCAGATTGCTCACCGTGATGCCGAGCTTGCCCGCGGCGGCGATGTCGATGGAGTCGTGGCCCACGCCGGTCCGCACGATGACGCGAAGACGGCGTGCACGGGACAGGACCTCGGCGGTCAAGGGCTCGTTCGCGACGAGCGCCGCGTCGATCCCGTCGAGGGCGGCTGCAAGGTGCTCCGGGTCGCGGCGGCCGACCAGCGGCGCGTGGACCGTCGTGTGGCCCTGCGCGCGGAGGTACTGATCGACCTCGTCGCCGGGACTCAGGTAGTCGGTGGTGATCAGGATGCGGGACACGTGTTTTCTCATTTCTGGCTGCGCCCGTCGCTCGTCGCGTGTCGGGCCTGCGGAACGGTTCGCAACTTGGTGGTGAGTGGGGCGGTTCGGCGCTGCAGGGCGCTGATCCTGGCGACGACGACGATTGACAGCGAGGCGACGACGGCGATGTCGAGGAGCATCAGGGGCCAGCCGGTGACGTCGACCATCGCGCCCACCAGTGCGGGGCCCAGGAAGCCACCGCCGGCCCAGCCGACGGTGTACATGCCGGCGTAGGTCCCGAAGACCCGGGCCGAGGGGGCGAGGTTCCACAGGACGACCACCGCGTTGACGAGGAAGCAGGTCGCACCGGCTGCCGCGAGGCACAGGGCCACGGTGGCCCCGGTCGATGTCTGCAGGAGCGTCCCCAGCACCATGGCGGCGGCGAAGACCGACATGCCCACTGTCATGACCCGAAGCCGTCCATAGCGCTCGGCGAGTACCGCTGCCGGGTAGGCCGCCAGGATGAAGGCGATTCCACTGGGCAGGGTGAGACCGCCGGCGGCTCCCCGGGGCATGTCGAGGGCTTCCATCCCGTACGGCGTGATCAGTGACCGGGACGCTGCCCACGCGCTGCCGAAGAGGAAGATCGCCACGAGGAGCAGGAGCCGGCTGCGGTCGGTGTCCTTGACGATCTCGACGAAGGTGTCCCGGACCCGCGGCTCCTTGCTCTCGACACACCGCAGCTCGAGGCCTTCCGCCACCGCGGCCCGGTAGGCCGGGGAGCGGTTGTCGCGCACGGTGGCCGCGAGCACCCCCACGGAGAGGACCATGATGATCGCGGGGATCGCGAACGCGAGACCCACGTGGTTGTCGACCAGGAAGATACTGATGACCGCGGCGACGATGGCCGTCAGACTCGAGGCGATCTTGACCGCGGCGTTGGCCCGGCTACGTCGCTCGGGCGCGATGAAGTCCGGAACGAGTGCCTCGGCGATCGGTTTGAAGGTGTTGGCCACGAGCGCGTACGCGAACATGACCGCGACCAGGAGCGGCAGCGACGACGCGGCGTGCGGGATGACGACGAACAGGGCGGCGGCGATCGGCATTCCGACCACCAGATACGGCATGCGCCGTCCCCAGGACGTCCTGGTGCGGTCCGACCGGTTCCCGATCCACGGCTGGATGAAGATGCCCAGCAGGTTGTCCATGCCCATCAGCACACCGACCAGAGCGGCGCTGCCGAGGTGCTCCCGCAGCAGCGGGGGAACCTGGGATTCGTAGAAGTTCCAGGTCGACTCCTGTGCGAAGACCGCGAGAGCGACCAGGAACGTGATGCGCCGGGTCCGTGAGCGCTTCCCTGCCGACATCGTCGTCATGAGGGTCGTCCCTTCACGCCACCATCATGCTGGCGGCTGCTGGATCAGAATCGTGGTGCGGGCGTGTGGGAGTTGAGGGCCGTCGCGCCTGGGCACGGCACGGCTAAAGGCCACTTGTTCAGCAGGCTGCTCAGGTGGGTGAAGCCCACGGCGGCCGGGTCAGCAAGGGTCAGGGGCTGGTGGAGCCCGCGCACCTCCCGCGGCGCGTCGTCGCCTCCGCGGGCACGAGCGGGTCGGACGGGCGGCTGGGTACGGCTCCCGGACGAATCACTGGCCGACCTCGACGACGAGGGTCAGGTCGTCGGTGACCCTGATCCGGCATTCCGGCCCGAAAGCGCAGGACGCCTCGCGTTCCTCGAAGACGGCGGGGCCGGCCAGATCGGTCCCGGGCGTGAGCTCGTAGCGGTTCCAGACAGTGGCTTCGAGCAGCCCGTGTCCGGGGAAGTGGACCGAGCGGACACCGCGGCTCACCTCCTCTCCTCGCGCGTACGTGCCCTCCGTAGCCATGTCGTGGTCGGGGAGTTGCATCGAGAGCCGCCAGTTCACGACCTCCACGGCCCCGTCGAGGAACCTGCCGAACACGGTGCGGTACATGGCCTCGAAGGCGGTCCGGACACGCCCGACGTCGGCCGGGCCCAGGTCTCCCCCGGGCAGATCGACCTCGATCGCGAAGCCCTGGCCGAGGTAACGCATCTCCGCCGAGCGGCGGATCCTCACCAGGGTCGGGTCTTCCGGCTGGAGAGTGCCGGTCGCACGGGTGAGCATCTCGTCGTACAGCGCCGCGACCTGGTCCCAGTCGACGTCGGCAAGAGGCGACGGCAGACTCCGTACCTCGTCAACCGTGGGGGCCGCCGCCAGCAGACCGCAGGCGGCCATGACCCCGGCCCGCATCGGCACGATCACCCGCGGCATCTTCAGCGCTTTCGCCAGCCCGTAGGCGTGTGCGGGTCCGGCACCGCCGAAGGCCAGCAGCGCGAACTCGGCAGGGTCCTTGCCCTGTTCGGACAGGTGCATGCGGGCAGCGGCGGCCATGCTCCCGGTGACCACGTCGACGATGCCCGCGGCGGCGTCGGTGAGGTCGAGTCCCAGCGGGCCCGCCACGTCGCGGGTCAACGCCTTGTGGACCTCGGCCGTCCGCAGTCGCATCTCGCCGCCCAGGAAGCTCTCCGCGTCGAGATACCCGAGCACCAGGTCGGCGTCCGTGACGGTGGGGCGCTCGCCGCCCCGGCCGTAGGCGACGGGTCCGGGAACGGAACCGGCGCTGCGTGGACCCACTTTGAGCAGTCCGAGCGCATCCGGCGCCGCGATCGACCCTCCTCCCGAACCGATCTCGATCATGTCGACGACGGTCAGGCGGACCGGCAGCCCGGAGCCGGGCTTGAACGTGTCGACCCGACCCGCCTCGAAGTCGTGCTTGAGCCGCGGCCGGCCCTCTTGGACAACGGCGATCTTCGCCGTCGTGCCGCCCATGTCGAACGAGACGACGTCCCGCTCCCCCAGCGTCCGAGCGGCGGCGGCCGCGGCGATGGCTCCGGCCGCGGGACCCGATTCGAGCAGCCGTACGGGGAACTCCTTGGCGTCTTCGAGGGTGGTGACACCGCCGCCGGAGAGCATGATCCGAAGGGGCGCGTCGATCCCCATGGCGGCCAAGTCGGCGCGCAGGTCGTCGAGGTACCGGGACATCAAGGGCTGGACGTAGGCGTTCAGGCAGGCGGTGCCCGTCCGCTCGTACTCGCCGATGACCGGGGCGACGGCGCTGGACACCGTGACCGGCAGGTCCGGGCACACCTGGGTGACCAAGTCCCGCACGCGGTGTTCGTGTTCGGCGTTGCGGTAGGAGTGCAGCAGGGCCACGGCCAGTGCCTCGACGCCCTGGCCGACCAGGTCCTCGACGGCCGTACGGACGGCTGTCTCGTCGAGCGGTTCCAGCTCGCGGCCGTCCGCGGCGATCCGGCCGGGGACACCGCGACGCAGATGGCGCGGGACCAGGAGCTGAGCGGGCCGGGCGAGCAGGTCCGTGGTGTCGAACCTCGTCTCCCGTCCCATCTCCAGGACGTCACTGAACCCGCTGGTGGTCAGCAGACCGACGACGGCTCCGGTGCGTTCGAGCAAGGTGTTCGTCACCAGTGTGGTGCCGTGCACGATGCCCGCGACGTCGCCGGGTGCCGTGGAGGTCTCCTCCAGCAGGCGGGCGATCCCGGCGGTGATGGCCTCGTTGGGGGCGTGGGGGGTGGTGGGCAGCTTCCCCGGCCAGGTCATCCCCCGACGCGGGTCGTGCAGCAGCAGGTCGGTGAAGGTCCCGCCGACATCGACGCCGATCCGAACCGTGCGGCTCAACGCCCCACCTCCTCAGGTCCGTCCGCGCGGGCCGGCCGGACGGTGACGGGGCCTCGCTCCGGGCCCCGAACGGTGTAGCCGGCGATCTCGTCGGCGACGAGGAACTCCGGCTCACGTTCCTCGGGCTTGCCGAATCCACCACCGCCGGCGAACGAGATCACCACCGAGGAACCCGGAGGCAGCTGGGAGACCGACTTCAGCGGGACGCGTTCACCGGAGTCCAGGACGGTCTGGGCGGTGGCACCCGGCTCACCGCCGGCCAGGCCGAGCGCCGGGTGCTGCTCACGGTCGCCGAGCAGGACCATCTGGACCGGCCGGCTCGTCGGGTTGCGCACCTCGATGTCCTGGCCCAGGCCTCCACGGCGGCGGCCCCGTCCGCCGGACCCTGCGCGCAGTTCCTTACGGAGGAACCGCAGCGGGGAGGCGGCTTCGAGAGCCTCGATGCTGCCGCTGCCCGAGTTGGTCGGGAAGGCGGTCGTGGAGAGCCCGTCCGTCTCCTTGGAGGCGCCCATCCCGGCGTTGGCGAAGAGCATCAGGCTGAAGGGCCGGCCGGTGTCGTCGACACCGGCGAAGCGGACCCGCAGAGCGGGCGCGCCCCCGCTGTCGGCGATGACGCGGTCGGGCAGGACGGGTGCCAGTGCCTGGTACACCGCGCACGACAGGAGGTGCCCGGTCAGGTGCCGTGCCACGACGGGCGCGGGGAACGTGGGATTGACGATCGTGCCCGGCGGTGCGGTGACCCGGACGGCCAGATAGGAGCCCCAGTTGGTGCGCGTCGACGAGTCCAGCAGGATCTTCAGCGGGTACATGGAGTAGGCGCGCGTGTAGTTCAGGGTCGAGTTGGTCGAGAACGGCACCTGCGGCGAACTGCCGGTGTAGTCGATCCCGACCTCGTCACCGCGCACCGTCACGGCGCACGCGATGTGCGTGGGACGTCCTTCGACGCCGTCCGCGTCCACGGTGGAGCGGTAGACGCCGTCGGGCAGTTCCCGTACGGCCGCGCGCATCGCGGCGTCGGTCACCGAGTGGACCTGGGCGGCGAACTCCTCGAAGTCCGGCTCGTCGAAGTCGGCGAGGAACTCCTGAGCACGTCGGCGGCACACCGCGTGGGCCGCGGCCTGGGCTTCGAGGTCGCCCCACACCTGGTCGGCCAGCCGCACGTTGGCCAACAGCAGGTGTTTGACTCCCTCGTCGACCCGGCCGGCGCGGAACAGGCGCAGCGGAGGGATCAGGATGCCCTCGGAGATCAGCTCGGTGGCGCTGAGGGAAGGTGTCCCGCCGATGTCCGGAGAGTGCGCCACGGTGCCCGCGTACGCGACGAGCCGACCGCGGTGGAACACCGGGGTGATCATGGCGATGTCGGGCAGGTGACCCGTGGCGATCCAGGGGTCGTTCGTGATGACGCAGTCGCCGTCCTGCCACTCCTCGGCCGGGAACCGTTCGAGGACCAGGGCGGTCAGCGAGCTCATCAGGGCCGCGAAGGCCGGAATCCCGGCTCGTGACTCCGCCATCGTGCGGCCCTCGCGGTCCATCAGGACGACCGTGTAGTCGTTGGACTCCCGGATGATCGTCGAGAAAGCCGTGCGGAGCATGGTGGAGGCTGCCTCGTCCGTGGCGGCGGCGAGCCGGTCCCAGCGCACTTCGAGGCCGATCGGGTCGGAGACGGGCCTGATCATGATGCTGCGCTCTCCTCTTCGGCCGGGTGACCCGCCGTGTGACCGGCCGGGCTGCCGGCGGCCGCTCCCCCACCGTTGTCCGCGGGCACGTCCGCCGCGATCTGGTCGGCGATGGCCTTCCCGAGGTCCACCGTGGTGCCCGTGCCTCCGAGGTCGGGAGTGAGCACGCCGGGCCGGGCGTCGAGAACACTCTCGATCGCGGCCACCACGCGGGCGGCCGCCTCGTGTTCGCCGAGGTGCGTGAGCATCATCGCGCCGCTCCAGATCTGCCCGACAGGGTTGGCGATGCCGCGGCCGGCGATGTCGGGGGCCGACCCGTGGACCGGCTCGAACAGGCTGGGAAAGCTGCGGTCGGGGTTGATGTTGGCGCTCGGGGCGATGCCGATCGTGCCGGTGCAGGCGGGTCCGAGGTCCGAGAGGATGTCGCCGAAGAGGTTGCTGGCCACGACTACGTCGTAACGGTCGGGTTGCAGGACGAACTTGGCGGTGAGGATGTCGATGTGATCCTTGTCCGCGGTCACCTCGGGGTACCGCGCCGCCATCTCGGCGGCGCGCTCGTCCCAGTACGGCATGGAGATCGAGATCCCGTTGCTCTTCGTCGCCCAGGTCAGGTGCTTACGGGGGCGGGTGGAAGCGAGATCGAAGGCGTAGCGCAGCACACGGTTGACGCCGGTCCGTGTCATCACGGTCTCCTGCATCACCGTCTCGCGGTCGGTGCCCTCGAAGATCCGGCCACCGATGCTGGAGTACTCCCCCTCGGTGTTCTCGCGCACGACGTAGAAGTCGATGTCGCCGGGCTCGTAGTCGCGCAGGGGGCTGCGCACTCCGCGCAGCAGCCGGACCGGACGCAGATTGACGTACTGGTCGAACCCTCGCCGCAGCTGCAGGAGACTGCCCCACAGCGACACGTGGTCCGGGACCACCTCGGGCCAGCCGACCGCACCGAAGAAGATCGCGTCGAAGGCGCCGAGCACGTCCCGCCAGTCCTCGGGCAGCATCGTGCCGTGCTCCAGCCAGTAGTCGGCACTGGCGAAGTCGAACTCCGTCACCTCGAGGTCGAACCCGTGGACCTCGGCGGCGGCCCGCAGGGACCTCAGGCCCTCGGGCACGACCTCGCGGCCGATCCCATCGCCCGGGATCGCCGCGATGCGATAAGTCTTCGGCACGAATCCACTCCTCAGCCCGTGATGGATACACCGGCTCGGGGTAACGCCCTGCCCAGGGCACCTCAGCTACCGCACGGTGTGAGCCCACCTTGGCGACCGGCGGCACCCGCTACAAGCCCGCTGCGGGCAAGGTGAGTTTTCCGCCAGGGAAAGCCGCTCACGAGAGACAGCGAGCCGCTCGGCATGCCCGGCCAGAAACCGGGACCTCTCAAGGCGGCTTTGTCAGCTGGAACGTCGCAGACGGCCTGGCAAGCGGATCGCGAGATGCTCAATGAGTTCGGTCACGCGGCGCGGGACATGGCCGTCATCCTCCAGCAGGGCATAGATGTCTGCCGCCGGTGTCGGCACGTCAGGGAGCACGCGAACGAGCTCACCACGTTCGATGTGAGGGCCGACATGCCATTCGGAACGCATGATCACGCCGCGTCCCTCCAGAGCCCAGTTGGTCACCACGTCGCCGTCGTTGCTCGACAACGAACCGCGCACCCGCACATGGCGCGGATCACTGACATCACCGAACCGCCAGAGCGCGAAGTCGCTCTCGTTCTCGCGCAGCACGATGCAGTCGTGCTGCGCGAGGTCCTCCACCCGCGTCGGAACGCCACGCCGGTCGAGGTACGACGGTGCGGCACAGGGCACGCGACGGTTCTCCGCCAGGCGACGCATCCGCAGCGAGGAGTCGGGCGGACTGCCGACGTGAATGGCCACGTCGAACCCGCGTTGATGTGGTCGCAGAGGCAGCGCCGACGTGTTCAGCTGCACCTGCAGCTGGGGATGCGCCCCCGCGAACTCCGCCAGCAGCGGGGCCACATGCGCTCGGCCGAGGCCAAGGGTCGCCTGGACGACCAGAGAACCACGCAGTTCCCTGGAGCGGTCGGTGACGAGGTCTTCGAGTTCGCGGAGCTGATCGAGGATCGAGTCGAGCCTGCTCGCGTACAGGGCACCCTCTGAGGTCAGGACCAGCCGGCGTGTGCCCCGCTGGGCGAGACGGACGTCGAGGCGCTCCTCCAGTGCCTTCAGCCGCTTGCTGACAACGGGCAGTGAACATCCGAGCTGGTGTGACGCTGCCGTGAGCGTGTCGCTGGCGGCGACGACCTGGAAGAACTGCAGGTCGTCGATGGACATCTTCATGCGGTACCCCGTTCCGCCGTGACTTTCCGCGGGAGAAAGGACACGTTGCCTGCGCCGTAGAGCGAGACGCAGTCTTCGCCTCCGTGCCCCCTGCAGGTAGGGAGACCACAGGGGTCTCGTACAGGTCAAGGACCGTTGACCCAACACGCTACAGCAAATAGCATCCGCACTATGGGACAGTTGCCGCAGCTCATGACACCCGTGACCCTGGGGGACCAGGCCTACGCGGCGATTCGCGAAGCGATCACCTCAGGCTCTCTCCAGCGCGGCGAGAAAGTGACTGAGCGCGGGCTGGCCGAATCGCTGGACATCAGCGCGACCCCTGTCCGTGAAGCACTGCGGCGCCTTGAACAGGACCGGCTGGTCGAGAGGGTCGGCCCCCGCTCCGTGCGGATCGCCAAGTTCGAGGAGAGCGAACTCCGTGAGTTCACCATGATCGAGGACTCACTGCGGGCACTGTCCGCGCGACTCGCGGCGGAGAAGTCGACGGCGCCGCAGCGGCGAGCGATGTGCGCGCTGCTCGACAGGGCTGACGAACTGGTCGGCCAGATCGACGAAGCCAGTACGGACGGTCCGAGCGAGCGCGAGTTGGTCGTGGAACTGCTGGACTGCATGCGTCAGTTCCATGCGGCGATCGACCAAGCCAGTGGTAATTCCACGCTGATACAGATGCTGCACATGGTCGACGCCTTCGGCGCGGATGAACGGCGCGACAGCCTTCTTGACGAGGTCAACAGTGAACGGCGCAGCGCCGTACGGGAGCGTTACCGCCAGCACCGCGCCATCTACGACGCCATCGCCGCAGGAGACGGAGACCGCGCGGAAGAGCTGATGCGCGCGCACAGCCGGGACTCCAACACCTCGCGCCTCGCGGCACGTTTCTCCGGCTGAGAGCGCGAAGCCACACCGGCCGACGCGGGACGGCATCCCTGGGCAGTCGCGCAGCTGGGCGCAACTCCGGCGGAAGCGAAAGAGACAGCGCGTCAGCTCCTGGGCCGCCTGTGGGGAAGGCAGATGGTGACCTTGGTGCCGACTCCCACTTCCGACTGCACGCGCACCTGGCCCTGGTGGGCGTGAACGATGGCTTCCACGATGGCCAGGCCGAGACCCGAGCCGCCGTAAGCACGGCTGCGGCTCGCCTCCGCACGCCAGAATCGCTCGAAGACCCGCGGCAGATCCTGCGCGGAGATGCCGGGGCCGTTGTCGATGACGGTCAGCTGGACCTCCTCACGCTGGTGGGTGATCTCCACGTATACGGCGGTCTGCGCGGGGGTGTGCTGGACGGCGTTGCCGACGAGGTTGCGCAGGACCTGTTGCAAGCGGTTGGCGTCACCGGTGATGGGAGCAGGCGGTGCTGGTGCCAGGGTGATGCTGCGCTGCGGATAGATGATCTGGGCGTCCTCAATGACGCCGGCGGCCAGGAAGGTGAGGTCGACGTCGTCCAGCTCGACGGGCCGGCCGGCGTCCAGGCGGGCCAGCAGAGCGAGGTCTTCGACGAGCAGACGCATACGTCCGACCTCGTTCTCGATGTGCTCAAGGGCTGTTTCGAGGCCCGGCCCTGAGACGCCGCCCTGGCGGTGCAGGTCGAGCCATCCGGAGATCGTGGAGAGCGGGGTGCGCAGTTCGTGGGACGTGTCCGCTGCCAAGGAGCGCACGGTCGCCTCCGCTCGGGCCTGGGCGTCGAAGGCCCGGTTGACGGCTTCGGCGAGCTGGTCTACTTCACTGCCGTTTCGTCTGGCCGGCAGGCGTTCCGTGAGGTGGCCCTCGGCGATGGCGTCGGCGGTGCGGGCCATGCGGGCCAGGGGCCGCATGCCAAGACGCAGAACGATGACGGCGAGTGCCAGCAGCACCAGCAGGGCGACTCCGACTAGGGCGAGTTGACGCTTGATGAGGGAGTCGACGGTGCTGTCGTCGACGGAGGTGTCGATGGTCAGGATGAGGGCGGCCGGCCGGACGAGGTCCTTGGCGCGTCCACGGTCGATGGTCAGTCCGGGGCTGGGGATGCGGACCGCCGCGAGGCCGTGCCCGCCCTCGTCCCCGTCGTAGGTGACGAGGGCGCCGGCCGGTGCGGTGGCGCACAGGGCGACGAGTTCGTCGGCTGCCGCGGTGGCGGAGCCGGTGCTCTCCAGCACCGTGTCGTCCGGGTCGACGACGATGATCCCGAGCGGTGTCCCCAGAAAAGCGGCGAGTTGGTCAGCGTCCGCCGTCTGAGGTCCTCGGTTGATCACCTCGGCAAGCCGGTCGGCACTGGCTTCGAGGGTCCTCTCGTAGCGCTTGTCGAGGAAGTCCTCCAGGAGGGTGGCGCTGATGACCGCGCTGGCCGTAAGGCCGAACACGAGCAGGACGGCAAGGCCGGCCAGCAGGCGCAGGCGGACGCTGGAGCGGGACCAGATGACGCGGCTGCGGAGGTTCACTTCTGGGCCTGTTCCCGGAGGGTGTAGCCGACGCCTCGGACGGTGTGCAGCAGCGGCGTGTGCCCCTGGTCGATCTTGCGGCGGAGGTTGGAGATGAAACGCTCGACGACGACGGTGTCTCCCCCGAAGTCATACTGCCAGACAGCCTCCAGGATCTGGGCCCGGGAGAAGACCTGCCCCTGGTGACTCAGAAGGTAGTGCAGGAGGCGGTATTCGGTGGGTGAGAGTTCGACGGCCTGACCTGCGCGACGGACCTCGTGACGGCGATCGTCCATGACCAGGTCCGCGCAGCACAGCGGTGCTTCCTCGGAGGCGGAGGATCCGCTGCGCGCGCGGCGCAGAAGAGCCTGCAGCCGGGCGCCGACCTCTACGACGCTGAAAGGCTTGGTGACATAGTCGTCCCCGCCCAGGCGCAGGCCCCGTACGCGGTCCTCGACAGCGTCACGGGCGGTGAGGAAGAGGACCGGCACGTCCACCGCACGGGACCTGAGCAGTTGGAGGATCTCGAATCCGTCGGCACTGGGGAGCATGACGTCGAGAACGATGACGTCGGGAGGCTGACGGCCGATCTGCTCCAGCGCTTCCGTCAGATCACCTGCCACGTCGACCTCGAAGCCGGCGAAGCCGAGAGCCGAGATCAACAGGCGCCGTATACCGGGGTCGTCATCGATCACCAGCACACGGTCCGTGGTGCCTGCTGTGTCGACGGTGTCCATACGTGCTCCTTGAACGGGAGGGGTGTGTTGCCCGGCACCTACCACTGCTTGCGTCCGCGCGGCAGGAGCGCTGTATGTCCCGGTATCGGCTTGGCTGTTCATCGCGTCACGTGCCTACGGGGGTGGAGGGTCGGACGGGAACCTGAGGTGTGGCGTCGGGGGTGTCGGGAGCCTGGAAGTCTCCGCCCTCGACGTCGAGATGCGGCAGGAAGCGGTCCAGTCGGCGGGGCAGCCACCAGGCCCGGTCGCCGAGGAGAGCCATGACCGCGGGTACCAGGGTCATGCGGACCAGGAAGGCGTCCACCAGGACTCCGAAGGCCAGGGCGAAGGCGATCGGCATGATGTCGGCGTCGTACGAGAACAGGAAGCTGATGAACACCGAGATCATGATGAGGGCGGCCGCGGTGACGACGCGGGCCGCGTTGCGGGCGCCGGCGACGATGGCGACGCGGGCGTCGCGGTGGTGGACGTAGTCCTCCCGCATGGCGGACACGAGGAACACCTCGTAGTCCATGGCGAGTCCGAAGAGTACGGCCATGACGATGATGGGCATGAAGCTGGCCACCGGGCCCTCGCTGCTCACCCCCAGCGGGCCGGCCAGCCAGCCCCATTGGAAGACCGCGACCGTGGCTCCGAAGGCAGCGCCTACAGAGAGCAGGAATCCGATGGTGGCCTTGAGGGGGATGGCGACGGACCGGAAGGCGACCATGAGAAGGAGCAGTGAGAAACCGACGACGACGATCGCGAAGGGGACCAGTGCGCCGCTGAGCTTGTCGGCGACGTCGATGCTGACGGCGGTCATCCCGGTGACGGCGATGTAGCTGCCGGTGGACTGCGCGAGGGGTCGCATTTCGGTGCGCAGGTGGGAGACCAGGTCGCTGGTCTCCGTCGTCCGGGGCCCGGTGGTGGGGATGATCTGGATGCGGGCAGCGATCTTGTCCTCGGCCACGTCGACGCCACTGACGTCCGCGATGCCCTTGACGTCATCCAGCGTGTTCTCGACGGCGGTGGCCGTGGAGGTGATGACGGTCGGGTCGTCGTCCTCGACGAGGATGACGAGAGGACCGTTCGCTCCGGGGCCGAAGGCGTCACCGATGGCGTCGTAGGCCTGACGGCTCGACGAGGTGGTGGGGCTGTTGCCTGAGTCAGTGACCGCGACCTTCAGCTGCATCGCCGGAAGGGCGAGGGCGATGATGCTGACGGATCCGAGGATCAGGGTGCGTACCGGTCGGCGCAACACCCCCTCGGTCCAGCGCACGCCCAGCGGGGTCCGGCCACCGCGTGCCTTCCTGCGGCCGGCGCGGGCACCGGGCTTGGGGATGAGCCTGCGGCCGAGCATTCCCAGCAGCGCCGGCAGCAGGCCCAGGGCCAGGACGACGGCGGCGGCGACGGCTCCCGCGGAGGCCAGGCCCATGGAGGTCAGCATGGGAACGCCGGCGACCGAGAGACCAACGAGGGCGATGATCACGGTGGCGCCGGCGAAGACGACAGCGCTGCCCGCGGTGGCGTTGGCCCTGGCGATGGACTCCGCGACGGGCATGCCGGAGGCGAGCTGGGCACGGTGACGCGAGACGATGAACAGGGCGTAGTCGATACCGACGGCGAGCCCCAGCATGATGGCCAGGGTGGGCGCGTTGTCACTCACACCGAACACTGTCGCCAGGCCCATCATCGCGGCCATGGCGCCGACCACGCCGAGGACGGCGGTGAGCAGCGGCAGTCCCGCGGCGGCGAGCGAACCGAAGGTGATGACGAGGATGACCAGCGCGACGCCCATGCCGATCAGCTCGGTGGGCCCGACGGGAGGGTGCGACTCTTCGTAGGCGTCACCTCCGTAGATGGTCTTGAGACCCGCCTGCTCGGCCTGGCCGCCCGCTGCCTTCACCGCGTCGAGCGTGCCGGCGGGTACGTCTTCGTCCGCCTTGGTGGTGAAACTGACCTCCGCCACCGCGGTACGTCCGTCCTCGGAGACGGTGCCGTTCTCGGCCGGGTCGCTGACCTCGCTCACGCCGCTTACGTCGCTCGTCGCGGCGAGGGTGGATGCCAGCGACCTCTGCAGGGCCGGATCGGTCACCTTCTGGCCGGAAGGGGCCTGGAAGACGATCTGCGCGGACTGCACCTCCGGGGAGGGAAAGTGACGGTCCATCTTGGTCAGGGCCGTCTGTGCCGGTGACCCGGGAATGGAACTGCTGTCCTGGAAGGAGCCTGCGAACGAGAACCCGAGACCGATCACCGCTCCCAGAGCCAAGAGCCATGCGACCAACATCGTTCGCCACCGTCGAGCGCCGAGCGCGCCCAGCCGGTACAAGAGCGTAGCCATGCCTGCATCCCTCATCGGTAGTGGATTGAGGCTCTGATCCTTCTCGGCGAACTTGACGGGCGCCCGCCGATGAACCTGAGGGTTTCTTGACGGTCGACCGCAGCGTCGTCAACTTCGCCGTGCTTCACCCCGGGGCTGCCGCTCGGAAGATCCGACCTCGTCGCAGGTCATCCGACCGAAGAATTTACTGCATGCTGTAGAACAAGCCCACCGAGCAAGGGAGCTTGCGGCCTTTGGGGAAGCCTCACTGCACGAGAAGCATCGGCATGCCTGTGCAGAGCAGGCCGCAAGGGGCCTGCTCTCCCCAGCAGGAAGGCGTCCCGACACCGTCGACGATCCCATATCTGTCAGGCTCCAACTGGTCGACAGTGGTGGGCGAGCTCCGCCGCGACGATGCCGTTCCGCGCGGCTTTGGGGGCAGAGCACCCCTGGTGTGCGTGGTGCCCCTCACCTACGCCTCCTCCCGGCTGGGACAGGTGCGGGCCATGCGCTACGGCGTCGGCCTGCTGGTCGGCTTCACCGCTCCCACGGTTCCCGGCACGGCCATCTCGATGGTGGTCACCTCCGTCGGCTACGCGGCTTTCGCCGTCAACGCCCTTGTCGCGTTGTGGGGTCTCGCTCCCAGCAGGCACGTTCTGGGCACCTACACCGGCCTACCGATGACGTCGACATGGAACCGGCGCACCAAGCCATCCACATCGAGGCTCGGAAGCCCGACGGCAAGGGCCCTGCTGCGCCTCGGCCCCTGCCCCCATCTCGTAATGCGAGTTCACGTTCGATGACGTGAGGGGGGTGGGTGCGCCATGGAGGCAGTCGGTCCGGGCAGCGCACGTGTATCACCGTCGACCTCGCGCCCGCGGGCTCCTCTGCACCCAGCCCATACCCCGGCCCTCGACCCGGGCCTCAGTGACGCAGATCACTGAATCAGGCCTGTATCCGTCTCGCCCGACCCGCAACCCCGAGGGCCTTGGGACGTCTGTCGATTTGGATGCGCCTCCAGCACAGAGCCGCCGCAAGGGAAGCCACCCATGACGGACGGTCACCCAACCGCCAAGACTGATGATTAAGAGGACCGAACATGTCAGTACGTCACGCCGCTGCCCGCAGCCCCCGTCCGAGCCGGCTTCGCGCCGTGCTGGGCGCCTCGGTTGTGGGCACCGCGCTGGCCCTGGGGGGAGCCTTCACCGCCCACGCCGCACCCGCCTCGTCGGATGCACCCACCGAGGCACAGAAGGCGCAGGCTGCCTCTCCGGTGACGTCCACTTCCACCGGGAAGCACGCCAAGCCCTACGTTTCCGGGTCGGAGACGCCCGCTCCGAGCTCGGAGACGGACGTCCCGGCTGACGCGAAGCCCGCACAGCCTGTGCAGCTCGCGGCTGCGGCCAGGTGAGGCTCAGCGTTTGGCCCGCTGATCGACGCTAGGTCGTTCGGCGACATCACGTGAAAGCACGCTGCAGGGGCTCAGGCCCAGCAGCGGTCCGTCCGCCCGGGGTCCCGGGCGGACGGACCGTACTGTGACGTCCAGGAGACATGTGAGAACAGCGGCGATCCCAACCGCAGCACCATCGCTCGCCTGGTGGCGGACGATGTTCAGGCCGGTGCGCCCCTTGTTCTGCGGCGGAGTGGCTCTGATGCGCCGAGCGCAGAACACACTCGCGCTGCGTTCACTGGCCGGCCGGAAGGGTAGCGGGAGAAGGCTGTTCGAAGCCGTGCCCCCCAGCACGGTGACAGCCGGGGACGAGCACGGCTTCAGTGAGCTTTACCACCATCGCCGGTTGGCGCTTGTGCGGCTGGCACTGCTTCTGGTGGACGATCTTCCGACGGCAGAGGACGTGGTACAGGACGCCTTCGTCGCACTCCTGCGCCGCCACGGCGGTCGGCTGGCGGAGCTGGACGACCCCGAGGCCTACTTGCGAACCAGTGTGGTCAACAGAGCTCGCTCGGCTCTGCGCCGGCGCCGTACAGCACGCGCCTACATTCCTGAGCGGGAACGCCATGCCCCGTCCGCCGACAGGAGCGTGCTCCTTGCCGAGACCCATCAAGAAGTGATCAACGCGTTGCAGCGTCTCACTCGCCGACAGCGCGAGGTCCTGGTCCTGCGCTACTGGTCGGACCTCACCGAGGCACAGATCGCCGACATCCTCGGAGTCTCCCGTGGGACGGTCAAGTCAACCGCCAGCCGGGCCCTGGACGCTCTCGGCAGACACCTGGAGGTACCTCGATGACCGAGCACCCCTCTCCGCCGCGCTCCAGTTCTTCGCGCTGCCGGCGCCTTGCGGAGATCCAGCGATGAGGCGCAGCCAGCTCCACCACGCGGAGACCGAACAACGACTGCGCGAGGCCCTGGAAGCCCGGGCCAACAGCGCCGACTGGGCACACCTGCGGCCCGCCGCCCTTCCCACCAGGCCCAGACGGTCCTTCCTCCCCCCTCGCCGGATCGTCATCGTGTTGTTCGGCCTGGCTGCGGTTGCTGCCTGCGCACTGCTCGCCGTCACGGGCAGCAATTCAGACAGCCCGGTCCGTCCCGCCGACACCCCCTCGCATTCAGTGAGCCCCTCCACGTCTCAGGCCCCGACTTCCCCCGCCATCCAGGTGCCGCCCTCCAGGGAGGCCGCTACTGCGGGAGCACCCGACCCAGCTTCCCCCGTCCCGCCACCGTGACGAGACAATGACCAGCCTGACGGTGCGGGCTTGCAGTGTCGGCCGTTGTGCGGATCGTGTCTCGTTTGGTGACCCTCGACCATGGGCTTCCATCCAAAGTCGATCAGGACCGCTTCGTCGAGTTGTTGCAGCACGGCCTCGTGCAGACGGGCCCACACGCCGGCCCGGGACCAGATCAGGAACCGGCGGTGGGCGGTCGACTTGGAGATGCCCAAGCACGGCAGCAACGTGAGCCAGGCGCAGCCGCTGACCAGTACATAGCTGATGGCCGCGAACAGGGTCTCATCAGGCGTGTCCTGCGTCCCGCCGCCCTGCGGCCGCACCCTCGACGGCGGGATCAACGGCTTCGTGATCTCCCACAACCCGTCCGGAACCATCCAACTCCAGGTACCCGGCCCACGGCCGACTCAACGAGCCACCGCCACATCACGGTGGTGGTAACCAGATCAGAAGTCACCCGGGTTGACGACCTGAGTTAACGAAGATAAGTTATCGCCACTAACCAGGAGGGGAGTGACCCGTGGTCACACTTGAAGCCGAAGACGTCTACGCGCTCGCGCCGTATGCCAAGACGCTCGGAGTCGAGTTCAAGGAGATTACGGAAGCCGGCGTTCAAGCCAGACTGGCGCACGATCTCTCCCTTTCCACGGTGGGCGGCGGCCTCCACGGAGGGGCGTTGATGGGGCTCGCTGATGTGTGTGCTGCCGTGTGCGCCGCCCTCAACGGTCCAGCTGGCGCCGCACCAGCCACCGTGGAGTCGAGCACGCATTTTCTTCGGCCCGCACGCACGAGCGTCGTTGCGACAGCTCGTCCCTTGCGTCTGGGGCGCAACACTGTCATCGAGGTCGACATTCATGATGACGAAGGTGAACTGTGCGCCCGGGTAACCCAAGTGGTCACCACCGTCAAACCGAAGGCATCTTGATGCCTCGTCACGCACATTCGGGGCATCGCGGTTTCGTCACCTGCGTATGGTCGCCCTCTCACGAAGGCTCGTATCTGTGACCGGTTCCCGGGTTCGCGCCGCCAAAGGCCAGGGCGGTCTGCTCCGAAACCAGCTTCTCGACATCGCCGATCAGCTGCTGGAAGGCGGAGGCGCCGACGCTCTTACGATTCGTGCAGTAGCAACAAGTGCGGGAGTCAGCCCGCCGGCCGTCTACCTCCACTTCGCCTCGAAGAGGGAACTCGTCCATGCGACGTGCCTGCGTGTGTGGAGCTCACTGTTCATCGAGTTGGAAGCAGTGTCCCGGGAAATCCCGGATCCCGTGACGGCGCTCTACGAAACCTGCGTCGCCTACATCGCATTTGGACTTCGTCATCCTTCCCAGTACCGACTGGTGATGGCCGGTGAGGCCACCGAAGCCAGCCGCCAGAACGAAGATGAATGCTTCCGCTATTTCCGGGACAAGGTCGCAGCCTGTGTTGATGCCGGGGTACCTGTGACGAGTAAGACCGAAACCGCCAGAGTGCTGTGTGCCAGCGTGCACGGGGCGGTTTCTCTTCTGATCCACCAAGAGCGTGATGTATGGCCTCCAAATAGCGACCGCTACGTCAGGCGGGCGGCGTCCTCAGCCGTCCACGGCGCTCTTCTCACTGCATCTCACGCGTTCACACCCTCGATGGCTGGCGTGACTCAGTCGGGCTGAACCATGAGTGCCAAAGGCGCGCCGCTGGGATCACTGGCCAGTGAGGGAGGCGACGGACAGGGGCCGCGGAGCAGGGCGCAGAAGAAGCCGAAGTTCCGGCTTGAGCACGGTGAGCCCCGCTGCAGGCACTGGGTCCGCTGAACAGGACTCCGGGTGTACTGCGCACGCTTACGTCCCGGCCCTGGTGGGAGTTGGAGAACATGACGTGGCTGACTTCCATGAGACGGGCAGGCCCTTGAGAGTCCGCTCCGGTATCCGCATCGTGGGTGGCGGCCTTTATGAGCGCTCCTTGCCCGGACCATGAGCAAACGATGACGGCGTGCGAGTGG
>NZ_JBEOVF010000086.1:0-30359 GCF_040295365.1 Streptomyces sp. NPDC002838
TGGTGGGTGGGCCCAGGGGTTTTTCGCCCCCGCCGCCCCTACCGGTCCCATCCCCGGGGGGGGGGGCGCGACGAACCCCCCCGCGGGGGGGGGGCGCGGCCCCGCCCCCGGGGGGTGGCCGTGGGGGAGCCGGCGGGGGGGGCGCCCCCCCCCAGTTGCGGGGGGGGCCCCAACCCCGCCGTCGTGTCCTGTCAAAGTCGCGAACCGCCACTGACGTCGATGCACTGACCGGTGACCCAGCGGGATGCGTCCGACGCCAGGAAGGCAACGACCTCAGCGACGTCGGACGGCTGGCCGAGACGGTTGAAGACGGACCAGGCCGCGAGCTCACCCTGGCCTTCCGGGGTTGCCCGCTTTCCCGCGTTCATGTCGGTCTCGACGAATCCGGGTCCCACCGCGTTGACCGTGATACCGCGGTCTCCGACTTCCTTGGCCAGGGCCAGGGTGAAGGTGTTCAAGGCACCCTTCGTCATCGAATACACAACGGACTCGGGGTAAGCGATCCTGGTGGCCGCTGACGAGACGTTGATGATGCGGCCACCGTCCCGCAGGTTCTTGAGCCCCCGCTGCACAAGGAAGAGCAGAGATCGGGTGTTCACCGCGAAGAGACGGTCGAACAGCTCAGGGGTCACCTCGTGTATCCGCGCCGACCCACTGATCCCCGCGTTGTTGATCAGTATGTCGAGCTCGGGTCCCTCTCCGTGCCGCGCCAGACCGTCCTCCAACTGGACATACAGTGCCTCCACATCGCCGGGCACGCCCAGTTCGGCACGAACGGGAAACGCCCGCCCACCCTCCTCTTCGATCAGTTCGAGGGTCTGCCTCGCAGCCGCCTCGTTCCCACCGTAGTGGACCGCGACCAGGGCTCCCTCCCGTGCCAGTATGCGTGCGATTTCTCTACCGATCCCACGGCTGGCCCCGGTGACCAGCGCCGTCTTTCCGTCCAGCGTGTGCACGTCTGAACTCCCCCTTATGGACATTCGGCAGCAGCTTGACAACCGCGAATTCTTCTTAGCACTCACTGATGGACTTGGGGACACCCACGGCCGGCGCCGTGGTTCTGATCTGCCACTCGGCGCTTCCGGACACAAGGAGCGGAAGGACCAATTCCCATAGGTGACCCAGCCATTGCCCTGTCTCCTCTCGGGGCACCCGCATCCATGTCAGCGTTTCGACACCGGACACGACAGCTGTGACCAAGGTGCGCGCCGAAACATCCGTCACCGAGGGTCCGAGCTCGCCGTTGCGACGCGCGTCCTCGAGCAACTTCCACAACCGGCCGAGCCAGAGCGGATAGAAGTCCAGCGACAACGGAGTGTCTTGCGCGCGCTCCCGCGTAACGCGTACGCCGGCCTTGACGAACGGGTTGTCACGCAGCAGTTGATTCAGTGTGTGCGTTGCGTCGACCACGACCTGCAGGAAGACCGGTTCGAGATCTCTCAGCTCCTCCACCGTCGTCTCGAGGATGTCCTGCCCGCGCGCCAACACCGCGTTCGCCAGGTCGTCCTTGGTCGAGAAGTGGAAGAACAGAGCCCCTTTCGTCACCCCGGCGGACCTGCTCACCTCCGCCAGCGACGCCCTGGTAAAGCCTTGAGCCGCAAACTGCTCCGCGGCCGCCAGCACCAGCCGCTCCATGGTGCGTTCGGACCGCTCCTGCTTCGCCATCATGGCCGACCCTCATAAAAAAATACCGGTTGGATGGTGTTACGCGCTTAAACATCGTGACTTCAGGCGGCCCGGACACGGAATCCCGCCCCACGATGCCCCGCGACGGCCTGAACCTCGGGCACACGCACCTGCCGGGCAGGGAGCAGATAGGCGGCGTCCACAAGATCCGACAGCACTTGCGCGACACCGAATCCCTGCAACCGTGCGGCAGCATGACGCAGCTCCTGCCAAGACCCGCCGCCCGTACCACCCACGAAGACGGGGCACTGAACAACTCCGGCGGCTCGCATCTCGCCGAGGCCGGCGAGCTGCCGCACAGCGCTTCGGACACTCGCGTCACAGATGAACAGCAGAGCCTCCGCGTCACGCCTCCGGGAAAGCTCAGCGGCCGCCCGCTCCAACGTGACACCCGTTCCGAGGTTCACCGCCCGGATGCCACGACAGCTCAGCCGCATGCAGATCAGAAAGCTGTCGGTCGCGGATGCCGACTCCCCCAGCACTCCGACGACGACCAGCCGCCCCCCGAGTCCGATCTCGAGATCACTCATCTGCCCCTCCTTCAGCAACTCCGTTACGAGCGCCGAGAGTCCACCGAGCCACCCTCGTCGACCAGCACCCCTCCAGATTAAAAACCGGTCGACTGGAATGTCAACTGATACCGGTCGAACGGCTTGTAATAACCGTCGTGGTGCGCCGCGTGGCCAAACGCGAGCGAACAGACCGCCGAGGCACCAGCGTTGATGACCAGGGTTCTTGTTCTCACGGCCCCTGGCTCGCGGACCTCGGCCGGGAGTTCGAGCTGGTCTGGGCGACAGGCTGGGAAGACGAAGCGAACACCTTCATCGCGCCCGTCCTGAACCTGCCCACTCTTGCCGGTCGTCCGTTTCCCGCCCGCGCCCTTCGATCCGGCGGAGAAGGGTCCTCTTCCTTGGCCTGGTCCCACTACGGGTCACGGCCGGGCCGGGTCGGCTCGCTGTCCGCCCCTCCCTCTGCCAGTTCCCTGACCTCCAGATCGCCCTCGCTCCACAGGAAGTTGAGCAACCGGAAGCCGGCACAGGACCAGCCGAACTGCCGGTGGTAGGCGTCCGATCCCGTCGAGAGCTGCATGAACACCCTGTTCAGGTTCAGGGCGACGAGCATCCGAGCACGGTCCTCGTCAGACACCAGACCTGCTTGCCGATGGTTCTCGCCCAGGAGTTCAGCCCGCTCGTGCCCGGTCGCTTGACGCCGTGATCACCATTTCTCTGTCAAGTGTGCGGGTAGGACGGGCCACGCACTTGCGTCATGCCGCAACGGGACCTCGCACAATTTTGGGCCCGCTCACCATCGGACAGAAGCCGCAACGGCGCTGTGCGGCAGATGAGGGGCGGGGTGTTCACTGCCATGGAGATCAAGTGCACGCAATGCCAGGGTGCTGACCTTCAGCCCGGTTTCGTTGAAGGCGGCGGTGACCACTCGAACGGGTACACACGCTGGATACCCGGACCGCTGGAGCGGGGGCTCTTCGCCTCGCACGAGGGCTGACGGACGACGCATCCGTCCGACCGCCCCGCCTACTCGCCCCACGATGGGCGCCAGCGGTCCGCGGCCTGCACCTCAGCTGTCCGGCAGCGGTGGGATGCTGCCTGTCACTGCCAGGTCCCGGTACCAGATGGCGCTGTCCTTCGGTGTGCGGCGCTGGGTCTCGTAGTCGACATGGACGATGCCGAAACGCTTGGAGTACCCGTAGCCCCATTCGAAGTTGTCCATCAGTGACCACACGAAGTAGCCGCGCAGATCAACACCGGAGGCGAGGGCCCGGTGGGCGGCGACGAGGTGGCGACGGAGGTAGTCGATGCGCTCGGGGTCGTGTACGGCGTGGGTGCCGTCGCCGCGGACGGAGACATGGTCCTCGAAGGCTGCTCCGTTCTCGGTGATGGCCAGGGGCTGGTTCGGGAACCGGGCGTGCAGGTCCAGGAGGAGTTCCTCGAGGCCCTTGGGGTCGATGTTCCAGCCCATGGCGGTGTGCGGGCCCTCCTGCTCGACGAACTCGACGTGCGGCGAGCCGGGCCAGGGGGAGCCTCCCATGTCCTTGTGGCCGTCGTTGTTCTGACGTGGGGTCACGCCGTCCCACAGGCGGACGGTGGTGGTGGCGTAGTAGTTGACGCCGAGCAGGTCCAGGGGCTGGTGGATGTGGGTGAGGTCGCCGTCCTGGACGAAGGCCCAGTCGGTGACCGCGGCGGTGTCCCTGAGGAGGTCCTCCGGGTAGTGACCGCGCAGCAGGGGCTCGGTGAAGGAACGGTTGGCCAGCGCGTCGATGCGGCGCACGGCCTCGTCGGCGCCGTCGCCCTTGCCTCTGAGGACGTGGAAGTTGAGGGTGATGGAGTATTGCGGGCGGTTGGTGGCGACCGCCCTGAGCTGTTGGGCGGCCAGGCCGTGGGCGAGGTTGAGGTGGTGGACCGCGGTCAGCGCCGCGGCGCCGTCGGTGCGGCCGGGCGCGTGGGCTCCGGATCCGTAGCCGAGGTAAGCGGAGCACCACGGTTCGTTCAAGGTGGTCCAGACCGCGACGCGGTCGCCGAGAGCGGTGCCGACGATGCGGGCGTAGTCGGCGAAGGCGAAGGCGGTGTCGCGGTTCGTCCAGCCGCCGGCGTATTCGAGGGCTTGGGGCAGATCCCAGTGGTAGAGGGTGGCGACGGGGGTGATGCCCCGGTCGAGCAGGCCGTCGACCAGGCGGCCGTAGAAGTCCAGTCCTTTGGGGTTGGCCGGGCCGTGGCCGGTGGGCTGGATGCGCGGCCAGGAGATTGAGAACCGATAGGCCCGCAGGCCGAGGGACGCCATGAGATCGAGGTCTTCCTCAAGGCGGTGGTAGTGGGCGGCGGCGATGTCGCCGGTGTCCCCGTTCCATGTCTTGCCAGGGGTGTGGGAGAAGGTGTCCCAGATGGAAGGACCGCGTCCGTCGTCGGTGGCGGCGCCTTCGACTTGGTAGGCAGCGGTTGCGGAGCCGATGAGGAAGTCCGAGGGGAACGCCAGGTGCCCGGTGGGTTCGTTCGGGGACGTCGGCATGCACGTGCCTCTCTGATGTCGTTGTGACGGGTCGGGTTGATGTCGTTCTGGCGGGTCGAGTCCTGATATCAGGCGAGTTGGTGGGTCCAGCCGTCCGCGAGCGTCGAGGTGACATGGACGTGCCCCTCGGCGCGAGTCGTGGTGAACACGGCGGTCCTGCCGGTGACCGGGCTGGTGACCGTGACGTCCGTGCTGCTGTCCGGGCCCGGGTAGACACGCAGGGTGAGGCCGTCGAGGTAGTCGTAGTCCGGGCCACAGGCGAACTGTCCTGTCTCAACGATGTGGGATCTCAGATTCCGTGGCCGAATCTCACGACCGATGGCCACTCGATGGCCTGTCGGCCACGAATCTGAGACAGTCCGGTCGGAGCGCTCACCCTTGGGGCTGACGAAGTGCCCAGTCGCGGTCGCTTGGCGTCGGCTCGGTCCGCCAACGAGCCCGTAGGACTCCGTCGTTGTCGGGCATGACAGCAGTGCACAGAGGTACACGTTCACCCGCATATACAGACAGGAGCGCGGCGGCATGGGCACGGGATATCCGGGCGGTCAGTTCGGGGAACTCGTCCTCGTCGGCGATGGCGCTGCGGATGTTGCCGTCGTCGTCCTGCCACACGCCTTCGACGAGGCCATCAGCGGGCAGGGCTCTCAGGACGGCGTCGATGTCGGTGGACAGGGACGGCCAGACGGCGAGACGGGCCCGGGGAGCCAGTCCAACGCGAACGGGGTCGAAGGTGTCGCTGGTGAGGTGGTGCCATCGTGAGGCACCTTCGAGATACGTCTCTTCCAGGATTCCTGCACGGCCGGTGACGACTGCCCTGTGCAGGTCGGCCCAGAAGTCGTCATCGCCGGGCCGCTGGATGACCTGCTCTTCCTCCTCGGCCTCGAAGGCGTACGGGGAGGCGTCCAGGCGTTCCGGGAACAGTCCGAGCTCGCGGGTGCGGGCCAGCGCTTCCTCGCAAGGCCGGCTGCTGCTGATGTAGAGGTACTGGTCCCACCCCACGTGGACCGCGAACGTGTCCTCCGCCTCCAGTCGGCACCAGGCCCCGCTGTCGCGCAGCATGGCCCGCACCAGCTCCAGCGCGATATCGAGCGGCATCTGTGCCCCGTCGTGGAAACCGGCTTGGCCGGACGGGAAGAGCCGTGCCAGGCCGAAATCGTCCACCGGAGGCTCAACACCGAAGTGTGAGAGGGAGGGAACCTGCGGTTCGCGCAC
Organism: Streptomyces sp. NPDC002838; assembly: GCF_040295365.1. Lineage (NCBI taxonomy): Bacteria > Bacillati > Actinomycetota > Actinomycetes > Kitasatosporales > Streptomycetaceae > Streptomyces > Streptomyces sp. NPDC002838. Next base: position 5,923 of record NZ_JBEOVF010000086.1, read on the forward strand.
GACCAGGTGATCGATGCCGGTGTCCGCGGCGAAGGCCGCGACCGCCCGAAGACAGGCCGCCTCGACCTCGCCGTGGTCGCTGACAGTGTCCTCAGGACCGGTGTAGCGGCCATGTCCATCGCGGTCAGCGGGGTCGTACTTGGTGACGCGGTACACGTAGGTCAGCACGGCCTCATCCTTCCGCACAGGCCCGACGCCACGCCGAGGAAATACCAGGCAGCCGAGACACCGGGATAGGGACAAGCTCTGAGACACGTCCGAAACTTCCTGGTCACAGCGATGCTCCGTGCCACGAGTCGCGAGGTCCTACACCTTTGTGGGATCTCAGATCCCGTGGCCGAATCTCACGAACGATGGCCGAGCGATGGCCGAGCGGCCACTGCCCCGTCTCGCTGAGCGTGGATGCTTCTCATGGATTCGGGCGGGGCGGACCTCGAATCCCACGGTCGGTGGCCGGCGCAGTGGCAAGGGCCGGCGATGACCCTCGCCATCAGGCGGTTTGCGTCATCGCTTGGCGAGGTGGACCTCTGCGCCGTTGTCGGTGTAGACCAGCGCGGCGTAGGCGTTGACGCGATCGGGGACAATCCCCGCGTCGGAGCTGACCGTTCGTCCGGTACGCCCATCGACGACGAACGCTCCGTTTTTGCCTTTGACATAGAACAGATCCTTGAACTCGGCTTCCACGGTGGCGTTCCACTCGTTGGGGCCGTCCCCCGCCGCCCGGCGCCACAAGATCTTGCCGGCTTTGTCCACCGCGAGCGCCCCGTCCTGCTTCGACGCGCACAGCAGAACGGTGCCGCCCTCGCCGTGATCGCAGTTCATGCGGCTGGTCAGGCCGGCCCGCTTGGACAGCACGAAGTCGCCGGTCGCGATCTCGATCAGTCGCGCCTGCTCGCTGTCGTCGTCGAGTTTGGCCAAGGGCGTGTCGTTCGATCTGACAGCCCAGGTGGCCCCGTCCGGCACCTCCTTGACCCACAGATCACGGCCGTCGGTCGCGGCGACGCCGGCCATCGAGTATTCCTCGTCCGGCTCTTCGCGGAACCCCAGAACGGCGTCGCCGGATCCGCCCAGCATCCAGAAGCCCGCACGCTGCCACAGCATGCGGGGCTTGTCGTCCAGGGAGACCGCGAAGGTGCCTGTCCAGTAGTCGTCCTCAGTCCAGGTGACGGTCATCACGCCGTTCCCGGGCTCGACCAGGAGCGCGCCGAGCTTGCCGGCCGGGTCACCGTAGATGTCCACGGGAAGCCGCCAGATCAGCTTGCCGTTGTCCGCCCGAGCGGCGATCACCTCGAACCCGGCCTGGGCCGAACCGCCGCCCTTCTTGGCGAGCTGGACCGGTACGACGGCGACCACTGCCGGTACACCGCCGATCTGCACCGGCAGAGGGAACGACACGCGGCTTCGTACCAAGTCGGCCTGCTTCTTGCTCAGATCGCGTGGCGCCGGCAGGTCGTACGTGGGCGTGTTCTGGGTCGTGATGTCGGTGACGGCCTTCCCCGTGGCCAGGTTGTACATCGTCATGCCGGACGCGTGCGTGAGCCAGGCCGCACGCCCGTACAAAGCGATGGGGGGATTGCCCTTCGGGCCGGTCGGCAGGACATGGGCCGCCTTGCCGTCGAACGTCAGGGGCGCCGCAGCCCGTGGATCGCCACTGAGGTCGAGGGCCTTCCGGGTGGGCGAGCGGGTGGCCGCCGGACTGTCGCCTTCCTCCGTCGGGCCTGCTGTGCACGAGGCCAACAGAGCCACTGCAGCCAGGGCGATGACACCTTCACGTACCGGACTTCTCATCCCAGTCTCCGCGTTCCGTGACCTGTGAGGCCGACTCGGTCGGTGACCAGGTGGGCACCCCTGACATCAGCACATGCGACCACCGGTGGGCCGGGACCGGTCCCGACCTCGCACCGGGTGGAGTTCTCTGTCGCGAGGGGATGATGACAGCTGGCATCGATCTCGCCGCGGAACCCGTCGGGATGGTCGAGCAGGATGTGATCGCACAGCTGATGGGCCAGCCACAGACCGTAGCCGCATTCAGGGCCTCAGCCGCAGAGAAACACCAGGGCCTTGGCCTGGAATCAGCCACCTTCACTGGGAGTTCTGGAAGCGGGCGTCTCGGCGTCCTGACGAGGCCCAGCTCGACAAGCACTCCTCGCCATGATCGATGAGATGCGTGCGCGACGCTGGCTGCGCCTCGCCCAGGACGCGGTGCCTCGCCCGTCATGAGTCGCAGTTCAACCTGTCACCCCACAGGTCAACGGCCCCACATCTGCAAGGCCTAATGAGGCGTGACAGCTCGTGAGCACCGCAGGTCAGCGGATCGTCGCCCTCGGCCGGGCACGGCTGGCCGGACCAGACCTGGACCCTGTCGCGGATCAAGACCCTGATCGGGCGCCGGTTCCACAAGAGCTATACCATCCAGGGCGTCGCCGCGCTGCTCAGACGGCATGGCTGGACCTGCCAGGTTCCGGCCCGCCGTGCCATCGAGCGAGACGAGGCGGCGGTGGCCGGCTGGGTGAAGGAAACCTGGCCGCAGGTGGAAGGACCGTGGCGGCTCGGCGCCTGGCTCGTCTTCGAGGACGAAGCCGGCTTCTCGATGACGCCGCCGACCACCCGCACCTGGTCCCGCCGCGGCCACACCTTCGTCGTCCGTGTCCGGGGCCGATCCCGCCGCCGCTTATCCGTCGCCGCGCTGGTCTGCCACAAGCCCGGCGAACGCTCCCGGTTGATCTACCGGCCCTGCCCCGACGCACGTCCCGACGGGCGCAAGAGCTTCCCTTGGAAGGACTACCGCGACCTGATCCAGACCGCGCACGACCAGCTCGGCGGCCCCATCGTGCTGGTCTGGGACAATCTCAACACCCACCTCACGGCAGGGATGCGTGGGTATGTCGCTGACCGTGACTGGCTCACGGTCTTCCAACTGCCGCCCTGCGCACCCGATCTCAACCCCGTCGAGGGCATCTGGTCCGTGCTGCGGCGCACTGTCTTGGTCAACCGGGCCTTCGCCGACCCTGACGACCTGATCACCGCTGTCCGCCGGGGACTACGCCAGTTCCAGTACCGCCCCGACGTCCTCGACGGTTGCCTCACCGGCACGGGCCTCCAGCGCGAGCCACCATGACGACACCACGCTTTAAGGGTCCTTAGTCGACGGCGGCTGCCGTATCAGCAGTGTTGGAGCACTCGGCCGAGGGAGGTGGACGCGAGGTAGTTCTTGGCCAGGTGAAAGTCGAAGGCGCTGATCACGGTGTGTTCGTCGAGATCCACTCCGGCGAATTTCCGGCTGACCCCGTACGCCGGTATCGCCACGAGGTCCCCCGGATCGGCGAGGTTGATCCAACGCTGCACGCTGGGCGGCCGCCGTCCTCGCTCGTTCCGTGGTGCGGGATCCAGCCGGGGGAAGACGGCGTGAGGCAGGGCCAGCGGAGAACCCAGCGTGATCAGGGTCCGCACCTTGAGCTCCGGATAGGCCCAGAGCGTCTCATACGCCACGACCGACCCAAGGGAATGCGCCACGACCGTGTCGGCCTGGTGCGCGGCGATGACCTCCGCGACGCGGTTGCGCACCAGGGTTCGGTAGCGGTGGTTCTCGTACCTCAAGTAGGTGGCCACCTCGCGGAAGAAGGTCGCCAGGAACCATTCGGTGGCCGTCTTCCCGGGAAACCGGGTCCTGGCCAGCCAGGCGACGGCCTGCCGTGGCGCCCACGTGCCCCAGCCCGCTGCCACACTGTCGGGCATGTCCAGCTGCCGCAGCCAGGCGTGCAGCAGTTCCAGTTCGAAGTCGTCCAGATCAGTCAGGTCGGTTGCGGCGCTCTGTCGGCCGGAGCCCCTCAGCAAGTCGGCGTAGTAGGCCACCGCGAGTTCCTGGACCTGCCGACTGCCGGTGTGCAGACTCGTCCGCCAGATCCGCGAGAGGTGGACGGATGCCTGGTCCGGTGACTCTCCCGCCCGGTAGTTCCCCACTCCGTGGACTCCGACGATCCGCATGCGCTCCTCCGCCCTCGCGGTGCATCACGATCACTTCACAGCCTGCTCCGAGCAACAGGTGGCCGTCCGCGGTGAATGTCAAAGCGCCGACGGCGGCGGGGATTCGAAGGGTCTCCTCCCGCCCCATCCCCAGGTCCCAGAAGCGCACCGCACGACCTCCGCCCGTCACCGCCAGTTGACGACCATCGCATTCCACGTACGACATCGCCACCGCACCGTCGGCATGGTCGCCGAGGTCCCTGATGGCTTGGCCTGTGGCCAGGTCCCACAGGTGTACGGCCCCTTGGCTGTATGGGCCGGGATCCTTTGCAGGACCGGTGACCAGCAGCATTTCCGACACGTAGGAGCGCGCCGTGGCGAGTGCGAGCCTGCCGTCGATGCTCGCGACGGTTGCCGCCCTGACGTGGGTAAGTCCCAGGACGGGCTGCCCGGCAGGCTCACCGGTCTCGAGGTCCCAGACCCAAAGCGGCTGCGCGTACCCGCCGCCGCTGACGACGACCGGTCGCCCGTGCTGCGTCAGACACGCCACGGCGTCAGCTCCCGTGTGCTCTCCTCGCCTTGTACGGAACGGACGGCCGGTGCGCAGGTTCCACGCCTTTGCCGGTCCGGCGAAATGGCCGCTGGTGACGGCATGCAGGTCGCTGCGGAGCTCGGTGCACGCGAGTAGCCGCACGGGTCCCGCACGGCTGATGAGGGGACGGCCGTACGGTCGCCCGGCCCGCAGGTCCCAGATGCGCAGGCCGTCGAACTCGCCGCTGGTCACAGCGACGGGTCTGCCGTCGAACTCGGTGCACACCACACGGCGTACGGCGCTGCCGTCTCCGGTGAGCCGGTCCCCGACGGGCCGGCCCGTGGCCAGGTCCCACACCTGCAATGTGCCGTCCATGCTGCCGCTGACGGCCATCTCGTCACCGTCGATCACGCAGCTGTCGACCGACGTCACGAAGTCCGCGTGTCCCAGGCGCTCGGTGTTCCGGGAGGGCGTCGGGGCCAGCTTCCATACCCGCACGGCGCGGTCGTACTGGTTCGCGGTCACGGCGAGCGGCTGGCCGTCCACGGTCATGGTCAACGCCTGCGTCGTCCTCTCCCGCACGGAAAGCTCGTCGCCCCAGTGCTGGCCGCCGCTCAAGTCCCATGCTTGCAGCGGTGCACCGTCCGGGTCGCCGCACACGGCGATCGGCCTGCCCGCCACTATCGTGACTGTCACGCTACGTGCCGGGCCGGTGGCGATGGTGCGGTGTTTGTGTCCGGTGGTCAGGTCCCACACCTGGAGTTCCGAGCCTCCGACGACCGCCATGGGCAGGCCGTCCACCTGCGCACAGATCACCTTGCGCTTCCATGCGCTGTCTACCTGCATCGTGTGCAGTGGTCGACCCGTGGTCAGGTCCCACGTCTTGAGCAGTCCGTCCTGGTACCCCGCGGTGACGACCACGGCACGACCGTCGATGGTCGTACACGTGAGAACCTCCACGGATCCCTCGTGGGCGTTTGCAATCCGCTGCACCCGGCGTCCGGTGATCAGGTCCCACGCCCACACGTGACCGGAGATGTAGCCGTCTGCCGTCACCACGACGGGACGGCCGTCCAGCTCGGTGCACGCGATGGTCTTCGCGCCGAAGTGCTCGGGCCGGATGTCGAGATGCGGCCGCCCGGTGGCCACGTCCCAGACGCGCACCTTGCCGTCGTAGTTGAGATTGTTGGCGGTGACGACCACCGGGCGTCCCCGAACCGTCGCACACGCCATCGTCTTGACCGCCTCCAGACCTGTCTGGATCTCCGTCCGTAGATGTCCGGTGCGGACGTCCCACACGCGAACGGCCCCGTTGTGCTCGCTCCCGGTGATGACGACGGGACGCCCGTCGACTTCTGCGGCGGCCAGCGATCCCACGCTGTCCCTATGGTCGAAGGCCATGCGTACGTCGTCGCTTGTCTGGGCGTTGGTGGCCCACAGCGGGTGCCACGCGCCGGGCCGCTGGAGGGTGGCGAGGCTCGCGCGGAGCGCGGAGTGCCGCTGGCGGGCGGCGTCGATGGCCAGCAGTTGTCGTCGTTCGTCCGCGCTCGCGCCCTGGTGTTCCTCCCAGGAGGCACGGAAGACGGCAGCGGTCCGTCGGCTCGGCTCGCTTTCGGCACGGTCCAGGGCCGGCATGAGGGTGTTGAGGTCGGCGTGGAGGAGGAAGTCGGCGTCGGTGGCCAGTTCGTCGGCACGGCCCGCGTCTACGGCGTGTTCGATGGCGTGCCGCAGCAGGTACTGTGGCGCGGCTGCCCAACTGGTCTGCCGTACGGGTGCGTCGGTGGGGGCGAAGGGACCGAGCAGCCGGTCGAGGATCATGCTGTGGTCGAGGCCGCCCGGTGTGCGCGTTCGGCGCAGATAGTCCGTGAGTCCCTGGTGGAAGAGGCGGTACAGGGTAGTGCCGTCCTGCTCCATGCTGGTGCGCAGGTAGAAGCGGGCGTCGTGGTCGAGCAGGTCCTGGATGTCGTCGGAGCCGCTCTCCGGGTGGAACGCCATGGCCAGCAGGGCGATGAGTTCGGCGGGCATGCCGTCGCCCTTGGCGTGAGAGGCGGCGGCGAGCACCGCGCGCAGGGCGTCGGGTCGAGCGTGGGTGTTCAGGTCCAGGGCGAGGACGTCGGGCAGTGTGGTGGGGACGGTGGAACCCAGCCGGTCGGCCTCGACCACGTCCCGCGCGGGGAGGCGGTTGTGTACGTACCGGGTGAACAGGCTCCCCACCAGGAAGGCGCCCCATTCACCGTGACCACTCGCCGGTGAGGTGAGCCGTGCAGCCACGGCGGCGGCCAAGTGCTCCCGTACGGTGCGCTGCTCGCGGGCGGCGTAGTTGTCGAGATCGCCGAAGCTGCTGGTGAGGTGGTCGGCCAGGTCGGCGCGCAGTTCCTCGGCGGCCACGGTGTCCAGGTCGATCAGCCCATGCTCCGCGGCCGCACGATCGCGCAGTTCCCGGAACTGCTCCCAGGGGCGCATGCCGACTAACAGTCGGCAGATCGGTCGGCCGTCGGAACGGGTGGCGCGGGCGAGGGGCAGCAGCAGATTCGTGGTGATCGACTCCGGATCGACGGCCTCGTCCAGGGCGTCCAGCACGATCGGGGGCGGCACCGGCAGCGTGGCGATGGCGCCGATGAGCGACTGTGCGTGCCAGCCGTCCGCGGGAGTCGGGAGTTTCAGCTGCCGTGCGATCGAGGCCACGACGTCGTTCAGATGACGCTCCCGGGCGTGCACCGCGGCCAGACTGACGTGCACCGACGGGCAGCCAAGCGGATCCTGAGCCTGGAGCCGGGCACGGACGTGAGGTACCACGGTCCTCAGTTCGCCGTGCGCCGCGCACACCAGAGCCCCCAGGATGGCGGATTTGCCGACGCCGGGACTGCCGGTGACCACCCTGAGCCCGCCCACCGCGTCGTCGTCCAGCCAGGGCGCCAAGAGCCGCAGTTGACTGCGTCGGCCCACGAAGTGATGGCCCGCCCGGTCGGTGAAATGCTCCGCGTCGCCACCGTCGATGTCGGCGAGGTCGTCCAGGAAGGCGCGCAGGGGCGGATCCATGCCATGCCGCGCCCGCCGCAGCACGTCAGCGCGGAACCTCGGGTTGGGAAAGAACGGCAGCTCCGGCTCGTCAAGCCCCAGGTCCATCGCGGTGGCGAAGACCGTCTGGGGCACGCCGGGCATGGCCTCAACCCGCCTGCGGACGTGCCGCGCCACGACGGAGAAGGCCACGTACCGCCGGGTGATGTCCGCACCGAGCCCTGTATGGGACAACTCGTCGAGAACGTCGGCCACCGCTCTGCTGAATCGTCCGTCATAGGCGTCCTCGTCCCCGCCCGAGGCGGCGAGGACCCACGCATGGGTGTCCCGGCCCGCATGCTGCAGCAGGAAGGGCAGTCGTGCCGCACGCCCCGATCGGCAAAGGTCAAGCAGAAACAGGGTCGGGCGGGCCTGCGTCTGGGCCGCCGACACCCACTCACTGACGTTGGTGCCGATCCCGACCCGCCCCGAAGCCGGCACGATGTCCACGCGGCTCGGGTCTCCGTGCCGAGCCGTCACACCATGCGACATGACATGGACAATGCGGCAGTCTCCGCTCAGGGAATCCTCAATGGCTCGACGTAATTCGGCCTCGTCGGGGTCAATCGTCTGGACGGTGGAGTACCCAAGTCTGCTGAGGGAGCCCGCCACCCGCGGCAGCACGTCATAGACGAAGTCCAACGGCTGGAAGGCCACCGCCCCGACAGGTGTCTCGGCGTCGACGGGCGTCGTCCCAGCGAATTGCCCCACTCCCACCATCAGAGCCGTACCGCTCATCCGTCCCCCGTGTTACGCATCCGGACCCAACCGCCCCACTATGGCCACCGCGTGAATGGCCGGGCAAGTCATGGTCGACGCGGCCCTGGACCGCGGATACGAACTGTCCTTCCGAACGCACGTCTTCCTATGGAACGGCGACCCCGACCGGTTGTGAACTCCGAACGCCAGCAGGTGAGACGACAACCCTCATCAGGGACAAGATCGCGAGACAGAAGTGCCATGGCCCACGCATGAGACAGTCGCCCGACCAGCAGCTCGTCCGCACTCTGCGCGTGAGCGAGGCGGCGGACGGTATTGCGAGCCAGCCCGAGTTCACGGCCGATCGCTCACAGCCCAACTCCCTTGCTAAGGAGGGCGTGGACGGCGGCGTGCTGATCCCGGACTCGGTCGGACAGCCGACCAGTTGTCCGCGGTGCCGGTGGCGAGAGTGGTCCGAGCTCCTGCTTCTCCATGGCCGCGGCGGCCCCGGCCGCGAAGGAGTCGTGCGGTTCGCGCAGCAGGGCACGATGCTGGACGACCGTCGGTCCCGGCAGATCACTTCGACGCCGGGGTGACCGGCGAGCCAGCGGGTCCGTCGATATCGTCCGGTCCGGCAGCAGGTCGACGGGCTGGCGTGTCTCGATGTCGATCAGGATCGTGCCGTAGTGGTGTCCCTTGCGCAGGGCGAACTCGTCCACCCGAGGACTCGCGGTGCCGTCGTCTCGGGCTCCGGCCTGCCAGCATCACCGCAACGCGTTCAAGTACTGCCTGCAGGCCGGCACTTCGTCGCCCGTGCCGGAAGGTCAGCCCGTCGACCTGCTCAGCGAACGTCGCCTGCTCACAGGCACGTTCGCCGCATCGGAACCGCCGCACCTGTAACTCGATCAGCGCTGGACGCCCACCGACCGCACTGTCGGCGAGCCGGCGTACGTAACGGCTGCGCACTCGAACCGACAGCGTCCCGCACGCCGGACACGCGGCCCGTTCCCCGGCTGTCCGGGCCCGCACGGCTACCAACTCGCCTTCGGACACGACGTTTTCGATCACGACACCTTCGACCTGGTAGAACCACAGGTCCTGGAGGAGCACATCACCCACGGCCGTTCATGGTCGTGGTTTCGGTGACCCTCCGTGGCCCCGGCACTGAAAGTGATCCAGAACCAGCGTTCGGCCGTCGTCGAGACCGCGTCATTCGGCCGCTTTGATCAATGAGGCTCACTGTGTCTGGGCGTTGAACACCAGCTCCCACAGGTGCCCGTCATTGTCGGTGAAGTAGCCCATGTAGGACCCGTCATAGGTGCCCGCGGCCTTAGGGACCGTCCCGCCAGCTGCCGCGGCTCGGGCGAGGATGTCGTCGACCTCTGCCTTGCTGCCGATGGCGCAGGAGATGACGCACGCGCCCGCCACGGCAGCGTCGGGAGTGGCGACGCCGGCACGATCGGTGTACGTCGCGTACTCCTCGCGCTCGATCAGGAAGAGCGAAAGGTTCGGCAGCTCGAAGAGGATGGCGCCTGCGTCGATGCCTGCCGTGGACAACCCCAGTCCATCCCGGTAGAAGCGCAGAGACCTGTCCAGGTCGGCGACCGGAAGCGAGACGACGACGGTTTTCGGCTTCATGGTTCCTCCTGACGGGGCTGGGGATCACGATATTGCCTGTGCGATGCGATTCAGTGCTACTCAGCGGTCTGTCCTCGCGCAGGTTGATGCCGGGCTGCACATACTCCTTCATGCAGCACAAGGATGACTGCTGATGCCGGTCCTGAAGAACCGCCACGGAACTGAGACACGCGTACGCCGACAGGAGCTGAGACAGCTCAGAATCCCGCTGGTCAGAGCTGTGCTCTATGACACGAGCAGCGAGACCCTACAAGTCATGGGCAGTCTCCTGGCGTCGCGGTCTATCCGCAATGGCCGGGCTGGGGGGGGATGCCATGGACGGTCCTGCCGTGACAGTCAGTTATCGGTGCCGAGATGGTCAGGTTGCCGAGGTCGACCGTGGTCGAGCACCTTGGTGGCCGCCGGTGGTCATGCGGGGCCTGGTCGAGCTTTGTTGCGACTTCCCGAGCACCTCAGGCTCCACCAGAGGACTCGGTGTGTGCATTCCAGATTCCGGTTACAGCGGTCTTGCGGACATATTCCGTGAAGTCGCGGGGCGATCGGCCGAGAATGCGCTCGATGGTGTCGGTCATGTTGGCCCTGCGACCGTCGAAGACCTCGACCATGAGGCTGGTCAGTTGTGTCGCGTACTCGGCGGGCACGCCTCGTCGGGTCAGCGACGAGACGAACTGCTCGGGCGTGACCGGCAGATAACGAACCTCCCTGCGGGTCACCCTCGCTATCTCACCGACGGCCTCGGCGAAGGTGATCAACCGTGGTCCGGTTACTTCGTGGATCCGGCCGGCATGGCCGTTTTCGGTCAGCGCCGCGACGGCGACATCCGCGATGTCCTCTGCGTCGGTGAACGGCTCCGCGACGTCGCCAGCCGGAAGCGCGACCACACCGGCCCGGACCAGTTCGACGAGGAACGCCTCGCTGAAGTTCTGCGTGATGAACCCCGCCCGCACGATGGTCCACTCCGCACCCGAGTCCCGCACTGCCTGTTCGCACCGCCCGGCCTCGGCAGCACCACGGTCAGCAAGCAGGACGAGATGCCGAACGCCGCAGGCCACCGCGAGTTCTGCGAAGGAACCCACGGCTCTGGCCGCGCCGGGGAAGGCCGCATCAGGATAGAAGGCCACATATGCGGAGTCCATGCCCCGCAGCGCAGGTTCCCACGTGGTGTCGTCTTGCCAATCGAAAGGCGGCTCAGCACTCCGTGCACCCACCCGTACCGGCATGTCACGTGCACGGAGCCCGGACACGACCCGGCGTCCGGTCTTGCCCGTCCCCGCGAGGACCAACGTTGTCGGCGTAGTCGCTGTCATGCTCCACAGTCCACCGGAACGCCGGGGTACGGGCCATGGTCGAGGCTCGCAGGCCCATAATGGTGCGTCTTACCCTGTGCCGATGGACCCCTTCTCGATCCTGCTCGACGGAGCCAGGGCAAGGGGCACGTTCGTGCTGCGAACCATCCTGAACCCAGCATGGTCGGTGCAGGTGCGGGACAGGGTGCGCCTGGACGCAGGCGACATCGCGATGATGCGTGGCCCGGACGCGTTCACCTTCGCCGATGATCCCCGCACTCCAATCCAGGTGGTCGTTCAGCCCGGCCCCCGACGGACGACCGCAGCCGGCGCGGAACTGCCCGAGGCCGCGGACATGGGTGTGCGCACGTGGGTCAACGGGAAGCGAGCCCACGAGAACGGCGCGGACGGCGCGTCGGTGCTGCTGATCGGCAAGTACTCGGGACCGGGCGAGATCGCCACACGCCTGCTCCGTGTGCTGCCGCCGCTGCTGGTCATCCCCGCAGCCGGCCCGTTGCGCATTTATTGCACACTTGGGCCGGGAACTCCCGGGAACTCCCGGGAACCCCAGGGAACTCCCGGGAACCCCAGGGAAGTGGAGGGAATTACTCCGCAGCCGCCAGCGCAACTGCCCAGGTCAGCAAGGGTGCAGCTCAGGCCCAGGATGCCACTGGGGTGAAAGAACTGTCCTGCCGGAACAGATCCGTCCCGTTCGTCCGCTCCACACTCAGTTGGTAGTTGTAGTGGCGCAGGTAGTACCCGGGATAGTTGTACGACTCGAAGCGGAGCGAGCCGCTTGTCGTGCCCGTGCGGGCGATGAACGTCGCGTCCTTGGCGAACGTCGTCGTGCCGTCGTTCGCGTCGAACCGGGCGCGGAAGTCCCAGTGGCGCAGGTAGTTGCCGGCGGTGTCCCGGAAGGAGTAGCCGCCCGAGTCCGCGAGGCCGGCCACGACCGTGAAGGTGGAGGCCTGCTTCTCGGCAGTCGTGCTGGAGCCGCTCACCACGGGCAGGTTGAGCAGGGAGGACTGCGACTGCCAGTAGCGGGTGGAGAAGTTGGCCGACCGGAAGGAGCGGGTGACGTTCTTCGCCAGGCTCGGGCCGCCGGAGACCGTCTCCTTGATCAGCGTGAAGTGACGCGCCGTGCCGGAGACGACGGGCAGGGCGGCCGGGGCCGACCAGGTGGCGAAGGTGTCGTAGCTGTCGCTGTAGTAATAAGTGCCGTCGCCGTAGCCGTCGAAGAAGATCCGCCAGCCGCCGTTGTCGAGCTGCACCAGCGCCGGGCCCTCGCGGTAGCTGCCCCAGCCCGCCCAGTTGCCCGTCCTGCTGATGGTGTAGGGGCCGGTGAGCCTGGAGGCCGTCGCGTACTCGATGTACTTCGTGGTCTCGTTCTTCGTGAAGGCGTGGTAGGTCGAGCCGGTCTTCACGATGTACGTGTCGATGTGGTTCGCGCCGATGCCGGAGAGGGCGACCGGTGAACTCCACGCCGTGAGCGTCGAGTTGGTGGCCTTCAGCAGGTACGGCGTGAAGATCCACTCGTCGTTCGTCGTCGAGCAGGACACGAGGACGTTCACGCTGCCGTCGCTGTCGACGAACCACTCCGGCGCCCACGCCCGGGACAGGTTGCCGATCGGGACCGTGTAGTCGTACAGGAAGGTCCAGTTGACCCGGTCGGTGCTGCGGGCGAAGCCGATCGTGGTGCTCGGGTCCTGCCAGGTGTGCGTGGTGTAGGTGATGTAGTAGTAGCCGTTCGTGTGCTTGATGATGCTGGCGTCGCGGATGCGGTTGCTGGGCGGCGTGTAGGCCGACGACTTGACGAGCCGGAAGTCGGTGGCGTCGTCGGACTGGTAGACGTTCACGGTGCCGTCGTTGCTGTTGAGGAACGGCACGATGGTGTACCGGGTGGCGGAGCCGCTCGGCGGGGCGGCGGCCAGGGCCGTGCCGAGCAGGCCGGGCAGCTCGCCCAGCAGGACGGCCGAGGCCGGCAGGGCGGCCAGCCCGCGCAGCAGGGTGCGGCGAGACGGTGGCGGTGCGGGGGGTCTGGTGGTCACGGGCGGCTCTCCCTCGGACTCATGCGGTGCGATCTCATGCGGCTCGATCTCAATGCGGCGCGATCTCATGCGGTGCGATGTTCGAGATTCCGGACAAGGTTCGGAAAGTCGGTCAGAAGGTAGAGGCGGGCCATCAGTGCGTCAATGGTTTGAGCAGGACCTTGCAGGCCCTGCGGGAAGGCTGTGGCGGCCGGCCGAGTCCGCTGCCGGAGCTCCTTTCCCGCCAGGGTCGTTCCACCGGGCCCTCCCGGACGTTACCGTTCGGTAGACGACGCGCTTTCCGGAGGTGGACCGCATGACGCCAGACCGTTCCGCAGGCCTCGCGGAGTCCGCCCGTGCCCTGGCCGCCGGGGAGCTGACCTCCCAGGCGCTCGTGGAGCGGGCCCTGGCGCGGATCGAGGCCACGCAGGGCTCCCTGAACGCCTTCCGGATCGTACGGGCCGAGGCGGCGCTCGCCGAGGCGGAGGCGGCGGACAAGGAACTGGCCGCCGGGGTGCGAAAGCCGCTCCTCGGAGTGCCGGTGGCCGTCAAGGACGACATGGACGTGGGGGGCGAGCCGACCGCGTTCGGCTGCCAGGGTGAGTTCCCGCCGGTCGCCCAGGACGGCGAGGCCGTACGGCGGCTGCGCGCGGCCGGGGCTGTGATCATCGGCAAGACCAACACCTGCGAGTTCGGGCAGTGGCCCTTCACCGAGGGGCCGGCCTTCGGCGCGACCCGCAATCCGTGGAGCACCGAGCACACCCCGGGCGGCTCGTCCGGCGGTTCGGCCGCCGCGGTCGCCGCCGGTCTCGTGCCCGCCGCGCTCGGCTCGGACGGGGCCGGTTCGGTGCGGATCCCGGCTTCCTGGACCCATCTCATCGGCATCAAGCCGCAGCGCGGCCGGATCTCGACCTGGCCGCGCGGCGAGTCCTTCCAGGGCATCACGGTCAACGGCACCCTCGCCCGCACGGTCGCCGACGCGGCCCTGCTCCTGGACGCGGCGAGCGGCAACCACGACCTCGACCCGCACCGGCCGCCGGCCGTGGCCGCCTCGGAGGCGGTGGGCCGTGACCCCGGCCGACTGCGCATCGCACTCGCCCTGAAGCCGCCCTTCACCGCCGTGCCCGCCCGGCTCCAGCCGGAGGTACGAGCACAGGTCGTCCAACTCGCCGAGAAATTCAGCGACTTGGGGCACACGGTCGTCGAGGCCGATCCGCCGTACGGCCAGATCGGGCTGACCTTCGTGCCGCGCGCCACCGCCGGGATCGCCGAGCGGGTCCGCGAGATGCCCTTCCCCACGCTCCTCGACCACCGCACCCGCGAGACCGCCCGGCTGGGCGAACTGCTCGGCGGCGCCCCGCTGCGGGCGGCGCGGCGCGCCGAGGCGGTTCTGCAGCGCCGTATCGGCGCGTTCTTCGAGACGTACGACGTGATCCTGGCTCCGACGACGGCCGCTCCCCCGCCGCGCATCGGCGCGCTGCTGAACCTCAGCGGCTTCGCCACCGACCGCGCGATGATCGCCGCCTGCCCCTATGCCTGGCCGTGGAACGTGCTGGGCTGGCCGGGCGTCAACGTCCCCGCCGGATTCGTCACCGGCGGACTGCCGGTCGGCGCCCAGTTCCTCGGGCCGGCCAACAGCGAGCCACTGCTGCTCTCCCTGGCCGCCCAGTTGGAGGCGGAGCTTCGCTGGCACGAGGCATGGCCGCCGCAGCAGGTCGCCTCGGATTTCCCGGCGGCATAAGGACGTTCGGACTCGTGACTCCTCCCGTGCGGAAGGTGCTGGTGGAGAAGGACGGGGGTGAGCCGAGTGGTGGCCGCGCCGCGGGCTCTAACGTTGCGTCCGTGACTGCGTTTACCGAAGAGACCGATGAGAACGTCCCCGGCCGGTCCGGCCCCTCCGCCACCACCGAGGCCGACCCCCGTGAAGTGGGCCGGGTACGCACGGAGTACTCGCCCGCGCACGACGGTGACCCGGATCCCGGCGAGATCGTCTGGACCTGGGTCCCCTTCGAAGAGAACGACGGCCGGGGCAAGGACCGCCCCGTACTCGTCGTCGCCCGCGAGGCCGGCGGCAGTTTCCTCGCAGTGCAGCTGTCGAGCAAGCGGCACGACGGCGACCGGGAGTGGGTGCCGATCGGGAACGGGCCCTGGGACCGGTCGGGGCGGGACTCGTGGGTCGACGTGGACCGGGTACTGCGGCTGCACGAGGCCGGTATGCGCCGGGAGGCGTGCGCCCTGGACCGGATGCGGTTCAACCTGGTCCGGCACCGGCTGCGGGAGCGCTACGGCTGGAGCTGACGCTCCGGAAACGCCCGTACGAACGCTCCCCGCACCCCATGGCCCGTCGTACGGTCCAGGATCCCGAACACCACGTGCTCGAAGGCCCCGGCGAACCGGCCGCCGGGGCCGAGCAGTGCCCGGAAGGCGTCCGCCACCTGCGCCGGGTCGTTCTGGAACACCCCGCATCCCCACGCGCCCAGCACCAGCCGCCGGTAACCGTGGGCGACGGCTGTCTCCAGCACCCGCTCGGCCCGTACCGCCAAAGCCCGCGGCAGCTCGGCGGCCCGCTCCGGCGCCGTACGCCGCACCACCCCGGCGTTCGGGGCGGCCGCGGTCAGGAATCCGGCGGTGTACGGCTCGTCCAGCAGTCGGCCGCGGTCGTCGCGGAAGACGGGTACGGCCGGCGAGTGGATGACACGGTCCGTGTAGAACGGGTCGCGGTGGGCGCGGTGGTGGTCGTAGAACTCCCGGACCCCGCTCAGGCACGCGTACAGCGCGGAGGCCCGGCACAGGGCCTCCTCCTGGGCCTGGGCGCCGTTGAGGTACCCGCCGCCCGGGTTGCGCGCCGAGGCGAAGTTCAGGACGGCCACCGGTCCGGCGATCCGACGGGCGGCTTCCAGGCTGCTCTCGCCCGTGACCTCGACCGACGTGTCCACGGGAGCGAACGGCGGGACCTCCACCGGCTCCGGCCCGTGCATCCGCGTGCCGTCCCGGGCCGCCTCGACCGCCGCGGCCACGGACACCTCGCGGCCGTCCGGCGCGCGGTAGGAGCCCGCCGCCACGATCTGCTCCGTCCGCTGTGCGATGCCACGCAGGCGCGCGCTCATGGCGCCACCCCCGTGGGCGCCACGATCGCGCGGCGCGCGGCCTCCCCCGTCGTGCTCATGAACGCATAGTGAGCGATTCTGGTCATGCGACGCAACAGAGTTTCCCGGCCCCGGGACGCCCGGAAAACACCTCGAGAACACCCTGGAAACGGAGATCACCGGCCCCGATCACGACGATGTGCCCCCTTGTGCGGATGAGCAGAAGGGGTTTGGGTGGGACGAGTTGTGCCGGTCCGGCCCACCGGATCCCGGATCGGCGGCATGGTGGAATCTCAGGAGGATCCCTACATGTCCGAATCGGTAAGTGGCTGTACGGCGCCCCGTACCGCCATCAGTGAAGCCGAGGTGGAGGCCCTGGTACGGGGCATCTGCTTCAAGACCGGCCCACCCCGCAAGCTCGGGGTCGAGGTGGAATGGCTCGTCCACGAGCTGCGCACGTCGCAGCTCCCCGTGACACCCGAACGACTCGAAGCGGCCTACGCCGCACTGCGGACCGTGCCCCTGAGGTCGGCGCTCACCGTCGAACCCGGCGGCCAGCTGGAGCTCAGCTCGCCACCCGCCGCCTCCCTGATGGAGTGCATCGGTACCGTCTCCGCCGATCTGGACGCCGTCCGTATGGCTCTGGC
The DNA here is from genome assembly GCF_040295365.1 of Streptomyces sp. NPDC002838. Lineage (NCBI taxonomy): Bacteria > Bacillati > Actinomycetota > Actinomycetes > Kitasatosporales > Streptomycetaceae > Streptomyces > Streptomyces sp. NPDC002838. Next base: position 22,858 of record NZ_JBEOVF010000086.1, read on the forward strand.
CAAGGACGATCTCGGTCTCGTCGGCATCGGCCACGAACCCTGGCACCCGCCCCGCCGGTTCCTGCGCGAACCGCGCTACGACGCCATGGAGACCTGTCTCGACCGCACCGGCCCGGCCGGCCGCGCCATGATGTGCGCCTCGGCCTCGGTGCAGGTGTGTCTGGACGCCGGCCATGAAGAGCCGGGCCCGCTCGGGCTCGGACGGCGCTGGCGGCTGGCGCACCAGCTGGGCGCGGTCCTGGTGGCCGCGTTCGCCAACTCTCCCCTGGCCGGATCCGAGCCCACCGGCTGGCTCTCCACCCGCCAGCTGCTGTGGATGCAGATCGGCGCCGGCCGCGCGGGCGCTCCGCCACCGGACACGGACCCGCGCGAGGCCTGGGCCCGGCACGTCCTGGACGCCCCGGTGATGTGCGTACGGCGGGACGGCGGCCCGTGGGACGTGCCCGAGGGCCTGACGTTCCGGGAGTGGACCAGGTCGCGCGTCCCCAGGCCTCCTACCAGGGAGGATCTCGACTACCACGTCACGACACTCTTCCCGCCGGTGAGACCGCGCGGCCATCTCGAACTGCGCATGATCGACGCCCAGCCCGGCGAGGACGGGTGGATCGTGCCGCTCGCGGTCACGACGGCGCTCTTCGACGACCCCGAGGCGGCCGAGACCGCCTACCGGGTCGTGAAGCCCCTCGCCGAGCGGGCCCTGCCGCTGCCCGCCCCGCACAACCCCCTGTGGCTCGACGCGGCCCGCAACGGCCTGGGCGACCCCGAGCTGCACGAGGTGGCCGTCGCCTGTTTCGCGGCGGCCCTGGAGGCCCTGCCCCGGCTCGGTGCCACCACCGAGGTCACGGACGCCGTCAGGGCGTACCGCGACCGCTACGTCATCCCGGGCCGATGCCCCGCCGACGACCTGCTCGACCGCCTGCGCGGCACCGACCGTCGCACGCACGGGAAGGACATCCGTACATGACCGACCCCGCCCTCGACACCGATCCCTCCGTCGAGACCACCGTCGATGTCGAAGCGTTCCGCGACCGGGCGCTGACCACCCTGACCACCGCACGGGAGCGCACCACACTGCTGACAAGCTGCGTGGAGGAGCCCGACCTGACCGCCCAGCACTCCCCGCTGATGTCGCCGCTGGTGTGGGACCTCGCGCACATCGGCAACCAGGAGGAGCAGTGGCTGCTGCGGGCCGTCGCCGGCCAGGAGGCGATACGGCCCGAGATCGACAGCCTGTACGACGCCTTCGAGCACCCCCGCTCCGAGCGCCCCACCCTGCCCCTGCTGCCGCCCGCGGAGGCCCGCCTGTACGCGGCGGACGTGCGCGGCCGGGTGATGGACGTGCTGGAACGCACCGCGTTCCACGGGACGCGGCTCACGGAGGCCGGGTTCGCCTTCGGGATGATCGCGCAGCACGAACAGCAACACGACGAGACGATGCTGATCACGCATCAGCTGCGCAAGGGCCCGCAGGCCCTGACCGCTCCGGACCCGGAACCGGCGCCACTGTTCACCGGCCCGGCGGAAGTCCTGGTCCCCGGCGGCCCGTTCACGATGGGCACCTCGACCGAGCCGTGGGCGCTGGACAACGAACGCCCGGCGCACCGGCGCGAGGTGCCGCCGTTCTACATCGACACGACGCCGGTGACGAACGGCGCCTACCAGGCGTTCATCGAGGACGGCGGCTACGACGACGAGCGCTGGTGGACGCCGGCCGGCTGGGCCCACATCCGCGGGCACTCCATTCACGCGCCGCTGTACTGGCGCCGCGACGGCAAGCAGTGGCTGCGGCGCCGCTTCGGCGTCACCGAGGTCGTACCACCGGACGAGCCGGTGCTGCACGTGTGCTGGTACGAGGCCGACGCCTACGCCCGCTGGGCCGGACGCCGGCTGCCCACGGAGGCCGAGTGGGAGAAGGCCGCACGGCACGACCCGGCCGGCGACCGCTCGACGCGCTACCCGTGGGGCGACGCCGACCCGACGCCCGAGCATGCCAACCTCGGTCAGCGCCACCTGCGTCCGGCACCCGCGGGCAGTTATCCGGAGGGCGAATCGCCGCTCGGCGTACGGCAGTTGATCGGCGACGTGTGGGAGTGGACGGCGAGCGACTTCCTGCCGTACCCGGGGTTCCAGGCGTTCCCGTACAAGGAGTACTCGGAGGTGTTCTTCGGCCCCGAGCACAAGGTGCTGCGCGGCGGTTCGTTCGCCGTGGACGCGGTGGCCTGCCGGGGCACGTTCCGCAACTGGGACTATCCGATCCGGCGGCAGATCTTCTCCGGGTTCCGCACGGCCCGCTCGGGAGCCGTCTGATGTGCCGGCACCTGGCCTGTCTGGGCCCGGCGGAGGCGCTCGGCCAGATCCTGATCGAGCCGCCGCACAGTCTGTACCGCCAGTCGTGGGCGCCCCGGCGGCAGCGGTACGGGACGGTCAACGCCGATGGTTTCGGCGTGGGTTGGTATGCGGACGGGGATCCGGTTCCGGCGCGGTACCGCCGGGCCGGGCCCATCTGGGCGGACCAGTCGCTCGCCGATCTGGCCCGGGTCGTCCGCTCCAGGGCCGTGCTGGCCGCCGTACGGGACGCGACCCTGGCGGGCGCCGACGCGGAGGCCGCGGCGGCGCCGTACGCCGCGGGCACCTGGCTGTTCAGCCACAACGGCGCGGTCGCGGGGTGGCCGGACTCCCTCGCGCCCCTCACCCGGACGCTGCCCGCCGCCGACCTGCTGTCGCTGGAGGCACGCAACGACTCGGCGCTCGTATGGGCCCTGGTGCTCGCCCGGCTGCGCGGCGGGGACGAGGAGGGGCAGGCGCTGGCCGATTCGGTCCTGGAGGTCGCCGCGGCGGCCCCGGGTTCCCGGCTGAACCTGCTGCTGACCAACGGCGAGACGATCACCGCGACCGCCTGGGGCGACACCCTCTGGTACCTCTCTGAGCCCGGCCGCCGCACGGTCGTGGCCTCCGAGCCCTACGACGACGACCCGCACTGGCAGGAAGTCCCCGACCGCACGCTGCTCGCGGCGAGCCGTACGGACGTGCTGCTCACCCCGCTCAAGGAACCGAGCACCGCCTCGGACACCGCACCACCGAAGGAGCCTTCCACGTGAGCCCGTTCCTTCTCACCCGCACCCTGCCCGAGGACGCCACGGAGGCCGCCCTGCGCGCCGACGTCCTCCAGGGTCTGACCCACAACCCCAAGACGCTGCCGCCGAAGTGGTTCTACGACGCCCACGGCAGCGAGCTGTTCGAGCAGATCACCGAGCTGCCCGAGTACTACCCGACCCGCGCCGAACGGGAGATCCTCGTCGCCCGCAACGACGAGATCGCCGCGGCGACCGGTGCCCGCACGCTCGTCGAGCTGGGATCGGGTTCCTCGGAGAAGACGCGCCACCTCATCGACGCCCTCGCCGACCTGCACACCTACGTCCCGGTCGACGTCAGCGAGAGCGCGCTCACCCAGGCCGGGCAGGCGCTGGTCGCGGAGCGACCGGGGCTCGAGGTGCACGCCCTCATCGCCGACTTCACCGCGCGGCTCACGCTGCCGGACACGCCCGGGCCCCGGCTGCTGGCGTTCCTCGGCGGCACGATCGGCAACCTGCTGCCCGTCGAACGCGCCGCGTTCCTGGCCTCCCTGCGCGCCCTGCTCTCCCCCGGCGACGCCCTGCTGCTCGGGACGGATCTGGTCAAGGACGAGAACGTGCTGGTCAGGGCGTATGACGACGCGGCCGGGGTGACGGCCGCGTTCAACAAGAACGTCCTGTCGGTCGTCAACCGCGAGCTGGGCTCCGACTTCGACCTCGGTGGCTTCGACCACGTGGCCCTCTGGGACGCGGAGCACGAGTGGATCGAGATGCGGCTGCGCTCCCGTACCGCGCAGACCGTGAAGATTCCCGCGCTCGACCTGGCGGTCGACTTCGCGGCGGGCGAGGAGATGCGCACCGAGGTGTCGGCGAAGTTCCGGAAGGAGGGTGTGCGCGCCGAACTCTTTGCGGCGGGTCTCGAGCTGGCCCGCTGGTGGACGGACGGCGAGGGCCGTTTCGCGCTGTCGCTGAGCGTGGCGCGGTGACGGCCGGCGGCGGTCCGTCTCGCGCGCGGCCGCGGCTTGGGGCACGGTGGAGTGACGCGCCCGACACAGGCGACGCCGCCGTCACCGCGGAGAGGAGCCCCGCATGTCGAACCACACCTACCGGGTCACGGAGATCGTCGGCACCTCGCCCGAGGGCGTCGACCAGGCCGTCCGCAACGGCATCAGCCGCGCCTCGCAGACCCTGCGGAACCTGGACTGGTTCGAGGTGACCCAGGTGCGGGGCCAGATCGAGAACGGCGAGATCGCGCACTGGCAGGTCGGCCTGAAGGTCGGCTTCCGCCTGGAGGAGACGGAGTGACGCCCCCGTCCTCAGGCCCCGGCACCCCGCCGGGGCCTTGAGGGGCCTCAGGTCCGCCCCTCGCGCTCCTGTGCCACCTTCAGCGCGGCGGACTGGGCCGTCCAGCGCGCCCGTACGACGGTGAATCCCGCCCGTTCGGCGTCCTCGCACACCAGCTCGTCGTCGTCCACCAGGACGCGGATCTCGCGGGTGCGGGCGAGCCGGTGGAGGATCTCCAGCTTGGTGCGCCGGGCGGGCCTGCGGTCGTTGTCGCGCCGCATGTACACGCGCCCCTCGGGCAGGCCCTGCGCGGAGAGCCAGTCGAGCGTGTCGCGGCGGCAGCGCTCGGGCCGCCCGGTGAGGTAGACGACCTCGCACTCCTCAGCGATCCGGCGCGCCAGCGCGATGCCCTCGGCGATCGGCGGATCCTGCGGCGCGGCGGCGAAGAAGGCGTCCCAGTCACGCGGCTTGCGCTCCAGGAACCGCTGCCGGTGGGCCGTCTCGGCCAGGGTGTTGTCCAGGTCGAACACGGCGAGCGGTCGCTTGCTGCTGTCGGTCACACCGCCACCCTAGGACGTCATCGGACGACCGGGCCGTTCCGGACCCGGCGGGAATGAGACAGCCGGGCCCGAGGCATGGCCTGCGCTCTTCCTCCCTCGACCCCCCTTCCGCAGGCTGCGCGGTGCCGCGAGTGCATCGAGGGGGCGCGAATGCGCCATGGGCACACCCCATTTCGCCTTCGCTGTTGATAGCTCAAGCATCCCGCTGACATACTCCGCTTCCGGCCTCGCCATCACCATTGACGAGGTTTCAGGGGATCACCACACGGAGCCCCGCAGAGATCAAGGCGAATCCGAAAAGCAGGGATTTCGGATTCACGAACCCCCCACACTATCCACACCCCACCGCCCCGTCCGGCGCGCCTTCACCACCCCCAGGAGCTGGACGACCGACGGCCAGCAGCGGTCGAGTGGGGGACATGCAACAGAAATGAAGGTGCATCTGTGCCCGAATACTCGCCGTGGCCCGACAACTCATTCACATATCAGACCCCGCGCGCCGAACCTGTGAATTCCCCACACATATCGGACGATCCCGAATTCCACTCGCTTCGCCGCGCACACCGTCGGTTCGGGACCCGGGCCACGGCCCTGTCCGTTGGCGGATTCCTGCTGTACGTGCTGCTGTCGAGTTTCGCGCCCGGAGTGATGAACCAGCCCCTGCTCGGCCACCTCACGCTCGGGCTCGCCCTCGGCCTCGGCCAGTTCGCCGTGATGGGCGTGACCGCGTGGTGCTACGTCCGGCACATGCGCACCAAGGTCGACCCGGTCGCCCACCGCCTGCGGGCTCAGCGGCACCGCAACGAGACCCCCCGTCCCGACACGGCCGCGCAGTCCCCCTACAACAGCGCGAGGGGGTTCCGCACGTGGTGACCATGTCCGCCGCCATCGACGACCGCAGTCTGCAGCTGACGTTCGTGCTGTTCCTGTCCGTGGTCGTGATCACTCTGTTCACGGCACTGCTGACAGCTCCTCAGCGCGACGAGATCAGCGAGTTCTACCTCGGCAACCGCACCATGTCGCCGTTGCGCAACGGCCTCGCCATGTGCGGCGACTACCTCTCCGCCGCCACCCTGCTGGGCAGTACGGGACTGGTGGCCCTGACCGGGTACGACGGGCTGATGTACCTCGGCGGCACCACTGTCGCCTGGATGATGGTGATGCTGCTGATCGCCGAACCCCTCCACCGCACGGGGAAGTTCACGCTGGGCGACACGGTGGCCCTGCGCATGCCCCGGCAGCAGCGTCCGGTACGGGTCGCGCTGGCCGTGTGCATCCTGACCATCGCGACGCTCTACCTGGTGGCCCAACTCATCGGTGGCATCGCCCTGTTGACGCAGTTCACCGGCGTACCGAGCAGCACCACACGCACGTTGTGCGTGGTCGTGATCGGCACCTTCGTCATCCTGTACGCCTCCCTCGGCGGCATGCCCGGCGCCACGGTCATCCAGATCATCAAGGCCGTGATGCTGATAGCGGGGGTCCTGTTCACCGCGGGCTGGGTGCTCCACCACTACGACTGGAACCCCAACGCCCTGCTCAACGCCGCCGCCGCACGCAGCGGATCCGGCCTGCAGTTCCTCGAACCCGGGCTGCGCTACGGCGGCAGCGCCACGAACAAGCTGGACTTCTTCAGCCTGCAGCTGGCCATCGTCCTCGGCCTCGCCGCGCTCCCCCACGTGCTGATGCGGCTGCTCGCCCCGCGCGAGGGCAGTGTGCTGCGCTCCTCCGTCCTGTGGGCCGTGGGCCTGGTCGGCGCGGTCTGCTTGGCGGCCGGCATCGTGGGCCTCGGCGCGACCGCCATCGTCGGCCGGGACACCATCGAGAGCACGGACCGCACCGGCAACGCCGCCGTCCTGCTCCTCGCCCACGAGCTGGGCGGCAGTGTCCTCACCGCGCTGCTGACCTGCCTGGCGTACGTGACCCTGCTCGCCGTGGCGGTCGGCCTCACCCTGGCCGCGGCCTCCTCCCTCGCCCACGACCTGTACGCCGAGGTGATCCGCAAGGGACGGGCGAGCCAGACGGAGGAGCTGACCGTCGCCCGGCTGTCCGGGGCGGTCATCGGCGTCCTGGGCATGCTGCTCGCCCTCGTCGCCTGGGGAGCCAACACGGCCACGCTGGCCTTCCTCGCGTTCGCCATCGCGGCGTCCGCGATCCTGCCGACGATCGTGTACACCCTGTTCTGGCGACGCTTCACGGCCCAGGGGGCGCTGCTCAGCCTCTACGGCGGGCTGATCTGCTCCGTCCTCCTCGTCGTGTTCTCCCCCGTCGTCTCCTCCGCCCCGGCCTCGATCTACCCGGACTTGGACTTCGCCTGGTTCCCCCTGCAGAACCCCGGGATCGTCTCCATCCCGGCCGGCTTCCTCCTCGGCTGGCTCGGCACCGTACTGAGCTCCCGCCCGGAGAACGCTCCGCAGGAGAACGCCTCCTACGCGGAGTTCGAGGAACGGATGCTCGTGGGAGCCGCGGAGGAGTGAGGCGGCCTCGGGGGGTGGGGGGGGGGGCGGGGGGTGCGGGGGGGGGTGTTCTCAGTATTGGATATTTTTTACAAAATAAAGTAGAAAAACGAGGGAGCGGGCACCCAGCA
>NZ_JBEOVF010000087.1:0-30352 GCF_040295365.1 Streptomyces sp. NPDC002838
CACATCCTGCACTGGTCGACCTGGCGTCGACGGCGACAACGCCAGGCCCGCACCAGCCACTACAAACGACGCGGACACAGCCCCTGACCTGCCCACCAGTCACGGCAAGCACCGTTGCAGTACTAGAGGCGGCCTGCTCAGGCCGGACGCGAATGGTCCGTGGCTGGTCCGGAAGCACCGGTCAGGAACGGGACAGCCGGCCGCCGTCGTCCGGGAGTCGGACGAGCCAACCACGTTCATGCGCGCCGGCCTCGACCGGGCGACCTGACGTGGCGCCCGGTGGCTTCACGCGCCGTGGGGGACGGTCTCCTCGCGCTGGCCGCAGGGGTGCAGGTCGGCCGGCGCGCGCGGGGATTCCCACAACCGGCGCCAGCGCCAGCACCCCAACTCTCCTCGTCCCGCCCTCGACAAGGGTGGGCTCATCACCTCAGAAGCCAGGGAATGTCTTATGCCTGAGAACAAGGTCATTGCGGTCGTCGGCGCGACGGGCGCGCAGGGCGGCAGCCTCGTCGAGGCCATCCTGGAGCACCCCGAGAGCGGCCTGACGCTCCGCGCCCTGACCCGCAACCCCGACTCGGAGAAGGCGAAAGCCCTCGCCTCGCGTGGTATCGAGGTGGTTCGCGGCGACGCCGACGACCCGGGCAGTCTGGAGTCGGCATTCACGGGCGCCCACGGCGCGTTCCTGGTGACCGACTTCAACGAGCACGGCGACGCCGCCCGCGAGACCGCGCAGGCCAAGGCCATGGCAGACGCCGTCAAGAAGGCCGGCGTGCAGCATGCGGTCTGGTCGACTCTGGAGGACACCCGCGAGCTGATCGCCGACGACGACCCGCGCTTCGTCAAGCTCGAGGGCGGCCGTTACCTCTTGCACTGCGACTCCAAGGGCGAGGCGGACGGCTACTTTCGCGAGCTGGGCGTGCCCACCACGTTCATGCGCACCTGCTTCTTCTGGGAGAACCTGTTCGGCCCGATGTTCCTGCGCCGTGGCGACGACGGTGCGCTGCTGCTGACCATCGCCATCGGTGATGCCCTGCTGCCCGGCGTGTCGGTGAAGAACATCGGCCGGTTCGCCTTCGGCATCTTCACCCACCCGGAGTACATCGGCCGCACCGTCGGTGTCGCCAACGCGCACCTCACCGGTGCCGACATGGCGGACACCCTCGCCCGCGTCCTGGGCGAGGAGGTCCACTACGAGCCGTACACGCTGGACGCGCTGCGCGCCCTCGACATGCCCATGGCCGACAACTTCGCCAACTTGATGCAGTTCAAGCAGGCCTTCAACGCAGAGTACGTCGGCGCCCGCGACCTGGATGTGGTACGCGTCCTCAACCCGGAGGTCGAGACGTTCGACCAGTGGGTGAGTGATCACAAGGACCAGCTCAAGGCCCGCTGACAGGGCCGCCAGGAATGCCGCCCGCCCGGGTCCCGCTCTGTACCGGCGGGGACCGTGGTCTGGCGGGGTGCCGGGCTTGTCGCAGGAAGCCGTGGACGTGGAGTGCGGCGATCGCGGTCACGTGGTCGAGGCGTCCCTCGGGGATAGAGCGGTAGCCGGCGGCGCGGATCGCGTTGATGACAGCGCCGCGGAAGATCGCGGCGGCCTCCCGCCAGGCCTCGATCCTGTCGGCGGGCACTGCCCCACGAGGAGGAGACGTGTGGGAAGTGGCGATACGGCGCACCGATGGCCAGGCCCGCTCGTTTGGTCACCTGCTCCGGCGAGGCTTCCATGCCCTGCCTGGTCGGGCATGCGCGAGCCGCCGAGAGCAGGGCGTCCCGGTTGCGCTGCGCGTCACGCCGCAGAGGACGGCCCGTCGCGGCTTCGCCGCGTGCTCGATGGGTCGACAAGCCAGAAACAGCCTCAACGTGAGGATGTCCTCATGTTTGCTGCTACGATGACACGAACATGAGGTCCCCCTCGACTTTATTGGCAGGGGTGTGGATCGCCGCCCAGTCGCATCCGGAGTCCGGGATGAACGTCGTCCTGCGGGTACTGCAGGCCCTGCCTGCGAGGACGTCTTCGCGCTCGGCCCGGTCATGGGGGCCGCGTCTGCGCCACGTGCCCGGACCGGCGCCCGCCCCGACCTTTTCGAAGTACCGCCCAGGCAACTCAGCATTCCTCGCTGCAGACTTACCAGGAGACGTGATCCTGTGACGAAAACCCTTGGAATCATCGGCGCCGGCATGATCGGCAGTACGTTGGCCCGCCTCGCCGTCGACGCCGGCGCGAACGTCGTCCTCAGCAACTCCCGGGACCCGGAGACGCTCAGCGGCCTCGTCAGCGAACTCGGCTCCCGCGCCCGCGCGGCCACCCCGGCCGAGGCCGCCCAGGCCGGCGACCTGGTCGTGGCCACCGTTCCGCTGGTCGCCTACGACAAGCTGCCTGTCGCCGCCCTGGCGGGCAAGACCGTGATCGACACGATGAACTACTACCCCGACCGCGACGGCCACATCGCGGAGCTGGACTTCGACGAGCTGACCTCCAGCGCCCTGGTGCAGCGCCACCTGGCCGACTCCCATGTCGTCAAGGCGTGCAACAACATCTTCTTCCGTTCCCTGCTCACCCTGGCCCGCCCCGCCGGCGCCCCCGATCGCAGTGCGCTGCCCATCGCCGGTGACGAGCCGAGCGCCAAGACCGAGGCAGCCGAACTGCTGGACACCCTCGGCTACGACACGGTGGACATCGGAACCCTCACCGACAGCTGGCGCAGCGAACCCAACACCCCGGTCTACGTGCAGCCATACCTCCAGGGCCGGCCGCCGGAGGGTGCCGGCCAGGAAGAGGTCATGAGCTGGTTCCTCGCGGTCGAGGCAGTCCCGGTCCCCGCACACCGGGTGAAGGAACTGACCGACGGCGCCGTCCGGGGCCCCGCCGGCGGCACGTCCTCCTAGAGGCGGCCCGCACCGGCCGGACGCGAAGCGCCCGTCGGCGTCTCGCACGTCCCGTGCACGGCCGCCGCCCCTGGCGGTCGTACTCCTCCGCTCAGCCACCTCCTCACGCTGCGAACAGGAGCTCGCCGCATGCCCGTCATCGCCATCGTCGGAGCAGGCCCCGGCATGGGGCTGTCCATCGCCCGCCGCTTCGGAGCCGAGGGCTTCCAGATCGCCCTCATCTCCCGGACCCAGGAGAAGGTCGAAGCCCTGGCCGCGCAGCTCGTGGCGGACGGAGTCGAGGCCGCGGGCTTCGCCGCCGACGTGATGCGCCCGGACACCGTGCGTTCCGCACTCGCCGCCGCGGCCGACCGCTTCGGTCCTGTCGACGTGCTGGAGTACTCGCCCGCCGACCGGGGCCTCGCCGGTGTCTCTGCCGCCGAGGCGACTGCCGATGACCTCCAGCCACAGATCGACCACTACCTCTACGGAGCCGTCGCCGCTGTGAGCCAGGTACTCCCAGGGATGCTGGAGCGCGGCAGCGGCACCCTTCTGTTCTCCACCGGTGGCTCCTCGGTACAGCCCAGGGGAGGTCCTTACGGCAGCATCGGCATCGCCGCCGCCTCGCTGCGCAACTACGCGATGACCTTGAACGTCGAGCTTGCCGACCGCGGCATCCACGCCGCACATGTGGCCATCAGCGTCTTCCGGATCGGCAGCGGCCCCGGCACAGAGCCCGACATGATCGCCGAGCACTACTGGACCGCCCACACCAAGCGCGACAAGTGGGAGATCATCGCCCTTCCCGGGCACACGTCCTGAGCCACTCCGTCCGATACGCGGCAGCGCCAGTTCGCCCGGCGGATGACCGCAGGCCCGGCGTCGGCTTCACGTTCGTGCCGCGTGAGTGGTGCCGGCCTTTCCGGGGAGAGCCGGCACCGCTCACGCCCCATACGCAAGGGCGCGCGGCAGCGATCAGCTACGACGCCGGCACACCCGGTCTCCCACCCCCCACAGCCGCAGCACTCTCCTGCCTGCGGCGGAAGAAAAGAGGCAGACGGACATGGCAAGAGGCATACAAGTGGGCGGCAAAGCGCCCGACTTCACCCTGCCGTCACAATCCGGTGTACCGGTCCGGCTGTACGACCGGCTCGACGACGGGGTAGTCGTCCTGTACTTCTATCCCAAGGACGAAACCCGCGGCTGCACGGCCGAGGCGTGTGCTTTCCGGGACAGCCACGAGGTCTTCACCGATGCCGGAGCCGAGGTCATCGGCGTGAGTTCGGACTCGGTGCACAAGCATGCGGCCTTCGCCGCCCGGCACAACCTGCCCTTCACGCTGCTGAGCGACGAGGAGGGGCAGGTACGCAAGGACTACGGGGTGCCCAGCGTGTTGGGCATCATCCCGGGCCGGGTCACGTACGTCATCGACCGTCAGGGGACGGTCCGGCATGTCTTCAACTCGCTGACCAACACGGACAAGCACGTCAACGATGCGCTCGACGTGGTCCGCAACATCCAGACGGAGGACCCGGTCTGACGCCGCCACGATCCACGTCAGGCCGGGTGGACCGCTGTGCCACAGAGCAGGTTCTGTCCAACCGTTTCCCCGACGACAACTCCGCCGTCCCGCTCCCCGACTTCGCCAGTGGTGAAGCGGCGAAGCCCGGTTCGCCTCCCTGTTGACCGCAGGCACCCACCCCCTAGAAGGCCGTAGCCGCAGGAGGCGTCCGCGACGCGCTCCTGGCCAGTGGCCGACCCGCGTTCGACAATTCAGACAGGAGCATGACCATGCCGATCGGTACGATGAGAGCGGCTCAGATCGACCGCTCCGGTGGGCCGGAAGTGCTGCAGATCCGCGATGTCCCTGTGCCGACTCCGGCGCGCGGCCAGGTACTCGTGAAGGTGTACGCGGCCGGCGTCAATCCCATCGACACCCAGCTGCGTCGGCTCCGGCTGGGGTCCTTCCCCCGCGGGACCGGTGTGGACTACGCGGGAGAGGTGGTCGCGCTCGGCCCGGGCGTCGACGGTCTGGAACCTGGGCAGCGGGTATGGGGCTTCCTGGGCATCCGCATGCGCAGGACCGGCGCCGTCGCCGAGTACCTTGTCGCGAAACCGGAGCAGATGGCGGCCGCGCCCACCACCATCGATTTCGTCTCGGCGGCAGCGCTGCCGGCCGTCGGCCTCACCGCTCTGCAGGTCCTGCGGGACGGGCTGCGGTTGCAGAGCGGCCAGCGGCTCCTGGTGGTCGGCGCCAGCGGTGGAGTCGGCAGCACCGCCGTCCAGCTCGGCAAGGCCATGGGCGCGAGCGTCACGGCCGTCGCCAGTGCCCGCAATGCCGACTTCTGCCGTGAGCTCGGAGCCGACCAGGTCCTCGACTACGACTCGATCAAGCCCGGCGCCCTGACAGGGGAGTTCGACGCGCTCGTGGACTGCCACGGAGGCTCCGCGCGCCAGTACCACCGGATGGTGCGCAGAGGAGGCCGCGCCGTCACCATGACCGTGAAGGGCCTGCCGTTCGCCCTGCTCTCCGTGCTGCTTCCCGGCCCCCGGATGCGTTTCATGTCCGAGAAGATGCGGCGCGACGACATGGAGACCCTGGCCGGGTATGTGGACCGCGGCGAACTGCGCCCGGTGGTCGAGCAGATCTACCCGCTGAGCGCCGTCCAGGACGCCCACCGCGCGGTCGAGACCGGCCACGCCCGAGGCAAGCGCGTAGTCGACCCAACCCAGTAAGTCGGCCCTGCTCACCTCGTCAACGAGTCGTTCTTTGAGGGTGGGGTTCCTGAATCGCCGAGCCGTCGGTCACGGGCACTGTCCCGGCGGCGGTCCGGTACACCGCCGCCACCGAGGGCTCGCGCACCCAGATCTCCCCGGCTGTGCCGGCCGGGGCGGGCACTCCGGCCCCGTCCATGACCGTCAACTTGACCTGAGCGATCGGGAACTGGGGGAGTCGCGAGCTCGCCTGACGTTCATCGGCACGGTCAGTCAAGGTGGCTGACATCCGATGTATTGCGAAGCCCCTCGCTGTCCTCTGCTGCTTTTGGGCGCAGTCGACACGCGCGCGGTTCGTTTCTCATCACGCCAGAGTGGTCTGTCGAGTTGCCGGTGGAAGTCACACGAGTTGGTGCTGCAGCCCTCTAGACATCCGATCTATACCGCGGCGAAGATGACGTGCCCTTCGGAGGACTCGAAGAGGTTGCCCTTCCCCTTGTGTCAGCACACCCATGGCTGGGAGATCTTGCCGTGACCGATGCATCCCACCCGCAGCGAAGAAGCGTCCTGAAGCTGGGCGGCGCCCTGGCCTTCGCACCCCTGATCACTCAGCTGGCCGGCGGCACCCCTGCGGGGCCGGCCTTCGCCGCCACTTCCGCCGCGTCGGCGGCCGTCCGGTGGCCGACCCTGTCGCGCAAGGCGCTGAAGTACTCGGTCCCCGCCCTGGACTGGCAGTCGCAGGCGCTGCCGATCGGCAACGGCCGTCTCGGCGCCATGCTGTTCGCCGACCCCGACCAGGAGCGCATCCAGTTCAACGAGCAGAGTCTGTGGGGCGGGGTCAACAACTACGACAACGCGCTCGCGGGCAAGCCCGACAACGCGTTCGACACCAGCATGACCGGCTTCGGCTCGTACCGGAACTTCGGCGACGTCGTCGTCACCTTCGCCGACCGTGCGAAGGTCACGGCTCCCGGCGGGCCGTACCGCACGTCCTCGTCGGAGGGCGTGGAGAAGTCGTACGACGGGAACGCGAGCACCAAGTGGTGCATCGAGGGGCCCGGTTCGAGGGTGCGGTGGCAGGTCGAGCTCCCCGAGCCCGTCGAGGTCCCCTCCTACCGTCTGACGAGTGCGAACGATATGCCGCAGCGCGACCCGCAGGAGTGGACGCTGTCCGGTTCCGCGGACGGATCCGCCTGGACCACGCTGGACAGCCGCACTTTGGCGGCGCCCTTCGAGAGCCGTTTCCAGACGAAGGAGTTCACCTGCGCCACCAGCGGGTCGTACCGCTTCTACCGGTTCGACTTCATCCCCAAGGCAGGGGTCAGCCACTTCCAGGTGGCCGAGATCGGTCTGTCCGGCGTCGACCTCGGCGGCGCCGCGCTGTACCTGTCGTCGCCGAGCGGGCACTCCGAGGGATCGGGTGCCGGGGCCGGGGCCATGGACATCTCGTGTTCGGTGGACCGCGATCCGGCCACCGTCTGGCGGGTCGACGACGCCGCCCCCACGGTCATCTGGCAGGCCGACCTGCCCCGCGCGGTCGCCGTCACCTCGTACACGCTGACGGCGGCCCCGGACCGTCCGCAGGACGACCCCCGGCGCTGGACGCTGGAGGCGTCGCAGGACGGGCGGGCGTGGGTGACCCTCGACACGCAGAACCCCGGTGCGCCCTTCGCCGACCGCGGTGAGACCCGGGCGTTCCGGATCACCAACAGCACCGCCTACCGCACCTACCGGCTCACGTTCACCGCCGGCGGGTCGTCCACCGGCTTCCAGATCGCCGAAGTAGCCCTGGAAGGCAGGGGGTTCGATACACGCACGCAGCGCGCGCTCGTCGACTACCAGCGCGCCCTGGACTTCGTAGACGGTGTCCATGTCACCCGATTCGGCGCGCCGGGGCGGCGCGTCCTGCGGGAGGCCTTCGCCAGCCGGTCGGCGGACGTCATGGTCTTCCGGTACAGGTCGGAAAGAGACCGGGGACTTTCCGGGGCGATCTCTCTGACGTCCGCGCAGCAAGGCGCCCCGACGACCGTCGACGCCGCTGCCCGGCGGATCGCCTTCGGCGGAGTCATGGGCAACGGTCTCAAGCACGCGTGCACCGTCCAGGTCGTGGACACCGACGGCGACGTCCGCGCCGACGGGTCGATGCTCCGGTTCAGCGGCTGCACAAGCCTGACCCTGCTGCTCGATGCCCGCACCGACTACAGGCTCGACGCCGCCGCCGGATGGCGCGGAGCTGATCCCGAACCGGTCATCACCAGGACACTCGACAGAGCATCCGCCCGGTCCTACAGGGAGCTGCGCGAGGAGCACACCGCCGCGACACGTGCTCTCATGAACCGCGTCTTTGTCGACTGGGGCACCTCCGACGACGCCGTCGTCGCCCTGCCCACCAACGCCCGGCTCGCACGTTACGCGGCGGGCGGCGAGGATCCGACCCTCGAACAGGCAATGTTCGACTACGGCCGGTACCTGCTGATCAGTTCCTCGCGCCCGGACGGCCTGCCCGCCAACCTCCAGGGCCTGTGGAACGACAGCAACTCACCGGCGTGGGCCTCCGACTACCACACCAACATCAACGTCCAGATGAACTACTGGGGAGCCGAGACGACGAACCTGCCGGAGTGCCACGAAGCACTCATCGAGTTCATCAGGCAGGTGGCGGTGCCCAGCCGCGCGGCGACCCGCAACGCCTTCGGAAAGGACACACGAGGCTGGACCGCCCGCACCAGCCAGAGCATCTTCGGCGGCAACGCATGGGAGTGGAACACCGTCGCGAGCGCCTGGTACGCCCAGCACCTGTACGAGCACTGGGCGTTCACCCAGGACATGAAGTACCTCCGTACCGTCGCCTACCCGATGATCAAGGAGATCTGCGAGTTCTGGGAGGACCACCTGAAGGAGCGCGAGGACGGACTGCTCGTCGCACCGAACGGCTGGTCGCCCGAGCACGGGCCGCGCGAGGACGGCGTCATGTACGACCAGCAGATCATCTGGGACCTGTTCCAGAACTACCTCGACTGCGAGGCCGCGCTGGAGGCCGATCCCGCCTACCGTGCCAAGGTCACGGACATGCAGGCACGCCTCGCGCCGAACAAGATCGGCCGGTGGGGGCAGTTGCAGGAGTGGCAGGAGGACATCGACAGCCCCACCGACATCCACCGCCACACCTCACACCTCTTCGCGGTCTACCCGGGCCGCCAGATCACCCCGAAGACACCCGACTTCGCGGCCGCCGCCCTCGTCTCGCTCAAGGCGCGCTGCGGTGAGAAGGACGGCGTCCCGTTCACGGCCGCGACGGTGTCGGGCGACAGCCGCCGCTCATGGACCTGGCCCTGGCGGGCGGCCTTGTTCGCCCGCCTCGGCGACGGACACCGCGCCCAGATCATGCTGCGCGGACTGCTGACCTACAACACGCTGCCCAACCTGTTCTGCAACCACCCGCCCTTCCAGATGGAC
This sequence comes from Streptomyces sp. NPDC002838, assembly GCF_040295365.1. Lineage (NCBI taxonomy): Bacteria > Bacillati > Actinomycetota > Actinomycetes > Kitasatosporales > Streptomycetaceae > Streptomyces > Streptomyces sp. NPDC002838. Next base: position 9,037 of record NZ_JBEOVF010000087.1, read on the forward strand.
GGCAACTTCGGCATCACGGGCGCCGTCGCGGAGATGCTCCTGCAGAGCCACGACGACGTCATACACCTGCTCCCCGCTCTGCCGGACGCCTGGAAGGCCAAGGGTTCCTTCACCGGACTGCGCGCCCGCGGCGGCTACGAGGTCAGCTGTGAATGGCGGGACGGGAAGGTCACGTCCTACAAGATCGTGGCCGACCGGGCACGGAACCAGGGGAACATCACCGTACGGGTGAACGGCGCCGACAGGAAGGTGAAGCCGAGCAAGTCCTGACGGCGCCAAAGGGGAGACGGCGGCCGCGGGGCCGTGACGGCGAACACCGATCCGTTCTCGTCCCGCGCCGCCGCTGCCGTCGGCACGGCCGGTTTCGCGACCGCGTCCTGCCGACCGGTACAAGACACGTCGTGTCCGGCAATCGTGCTCGTTGTTGGCAAGGTCGGAATCAGCCAGCAGGATGCCGTGAAGCAACCGCCACAGAGCGGCCGGGTCGGACGAATCTGACGTTCGTCGGGTTGACCGAACGAGCCGCCGACCGGGTTCCTGCGCGGCGTCACGCGGTGTGTGGTTGCCGAGAGCCGTCGTTGCCGACCTCGGCCACGGCGAACCAGCCATGGTCCGCCACCGACTGATGGCCTCCGTGGACGATCTCGCTGATGAACTGCGGGGTTTTGGGACATCCTGAGGTGGGGTCAGGCCTTGGTCGTCTGCTTGAGGTGGGTGTCGAAGAAGGCCTCAATGCGTAGCCATGCGTCAACAGAGGCTTCTGGGACAGGTCCGAACCCGGCGACGCGGTACAGCGGGTGCAGCAGGCGCGGGCCGAATTGTTCGTCGTTGAGGAAGGCGTGGCCTGCCTGTGGGTACTCCTTCACGTCGTGTACGACGCTGAGCCTGTCGAGGGCGGATTCGAGCTTGGCCGCCGCTCCCTTGAGCGGTCGGTCGCGGCCCCCGTAGCTGGCGACGATGGGGCAGGCGTCGGCCAGGGCCTGGTCCATGTCCTTGGGGAGCTGGCCGTAGTTGGCGGACGCGGCGTCGAAGATGCCGCTGCCTGCCCCCATGAGGGCGAAGGACCCGCCCATGCAGAAACCGATGATCCCGACCGCGCCGGTGCAGTCGGGGTCATCGACGAGGTAGGTTCTCGCGGCGGCGATGTCCTGGTAGGCGCGGCCGTGGCCGGACAGCGCGGCCCGCATGGTGGGTATCAGGCAGCGGCGTGCGCCTCCGTCCGTGTACAAATCGGGCATCAGGGTCAGATATCCGGCGCTTGCGAGCCGCCGCGCCTGTCGGAGCATCTCGTCATTGGCACCCATGACCTCGTGCGCGACCACGACACCGGGCCATGGGCCAGGTCCGTCCGGCCGGACGAGATGCCCGGTCAGCCGCTTGGAACCGCCGGCCGGGGCGCTGAGGTGGGTCAGGGTGACGGAAACGGGATCTGGCATGGCATCCTCCGGACGGCGATATGGGGTGGTGTGGTGTGGTCTGGGTGTGGCAGATGGGTCTCGTGGCAAGGGAAGGAACTGTGCCGAGTCATGGTGGATCCACTCCCAGGCGCACCACAGCCCTGTGAAGAGTCCAGGACTGGATTCATACCTGGGCGGTGGTGACACAGTCGTACATGTGCGATTGCGCAAGATCGGCCATCTGCTTGTTGCTCTCTCTCCGGGCAACCGTGAAGGGCGCTTGTCCCCATTGTGCAGATGCGAGGCGCCGGTCGCCCCACGGCTGGATCAGGGGATGAGTCCGGCCTCCTCGATCAGAGAACCGGGGACGTGGTAGCCGTCCTGGTCGCGGATGCGGGCGATGTGCCTTCGCACGTCGTCCGCGGTGGCGAGAGGCTCGTCGGCGGCGACGTGCCAGCCCTCGGTGACCCCGATGAAGGCGCGGGCGTAGCGGCCGCGGGCGATGGAGAAGACCTCGTGGGTGTACGGATTCTCCTCGCTGGCCAAGTAGGCGACCATCGCGGTGACCATCTCGGGCTCCGTGTGCGCCGGAGTGGTGGGTAGTGTCGCCATCATGTCCGGGTTCATGTCCGCGCCCATCCGGCTCTGGGCCATCGGCAGAACGGTGTTGACCAGGATGCCGTGAGAGGCGCCCTCGAGGGCCACCACGTTGGCCAGGCCCAGGACGGCTCCTTTGGCCGCGCCGTAGTTGGCCTGCTCGGGATTGCCGAACACGCCGGAGGCGGAGGAGGTGAACACGATCCAGCCGTAGCCCTTGTCGCGCATCACGGCGAAGGCGGGCTGGGTGACATAGAAGGCACCCTTGACGTGTACGGCGAGCAACGCCTCGATCGAATCGGGGGTGAGCTCGGTGAAGGGGGCGTTGCGGATGTTGCCCGCGTTGTTGATCAGGATGTCCACGGTGCCGTAGGCGTCGAGCGCGGTCTGCACGATGGCCTTGCCGCCCTCGGGGGTGGCGACCGAGTCGTAGTTCGCGACGGCTTGGCCCCCCGCGTCGATGATTTCCTTGACGACATGGTCGGCCATGGCGGTGCCGCCGCCGGTGCCCGCGATCGTGCTGCCGAGGTCGTTGACGACGACCTTGGCGCCGCGCGCGGCGAGGTCGAGGGCGTGGGTGCGACCCAGACCGCCGCCGGCGCCGGTCACGATGGCGACCCTGCCCTCGAACGAGATTCCGTCCACTGTCAGATCACTTCCTTACTGTCGTCTGTTGCGGGCAGGCAGCCGCGGTCGCTCTGCGCCGATGACGTCGGACGAGGCGCAGCACCAGGCCTCACTCACGTGTGCCGCCTGGGGTTGGGTCAGGCCGGGCGGACGCCGTCCACGGTGATCCGCAGGGCCGACGGGCCACGCAGGTCGGCCATCGGGCGGTAGGGCGGCGGGTCCTGCGACAAGCGAGGGTTGACCAGACGTCGGGTCAGCTCGCGGACCGCGATCCGGCCTTCCATGCGGCCGAGTCCGGCCCCGAAGCAGAAGTGGATGCCGGCGCCGAAGCTGAGGTGGCCGGTGTCGGGACGAGTGATGTCGAAGGTGTCCGGGTCGGGGAAGCGGCGCGGATCCCGGTTGGCCGCGGCGAGGGCGAGGATGACCGTGGAACCCTTGGGGATGGTGCGGTCGCCGATGACGATGTCGTCGACCGCGACACGCGGCCGCAGATGCACGGAGGGCTCCAGGCGCAAGGTCTCCTCGATGGCACCGGCGGCGAGGGAGGGGTCGGCCTGGAGCCGGGCCAACTGCTCGGGGTGACGCAGCAGCAGGAGCATGCTGCTGCTTATGAGGTTGACAGTGGTCTCGTGGCCGCCGATGAAGAGCATGATGGCGGTGCTGAGCAGTTCCGGCAGGCTCATCGGGCTGCCCGGGCCGTCGTCGTGGATCATGCGCGACAAGATGTCCTGCCCCGGCTTCTTGCGAAGCCGCTCGATGTGGGCGAGGAAATACTCGGCCAGCTCCTGCTGGGCATGGTTCCTGGCCGCGGCGGCCTCAGGGTCGCGCGGGTCGACCAAGAACTCCGGGCTGCCGGCCCCCTCCTCAGCGAGAGGGGCCAGCGTGAAGGCGTCTTCGGGCGGGACACCCAGGAGGTGGCAGGCCACGCGGACGGGGATCGGGTGGGAGAACTCCGAAACCAGGTCGAACTCGCCGCGCCCGGTCAGGTGGTCGATGTGGTCGCGGATCAGCTCTTCCACCATCGGCCGTAGGCTCTCGACGAAGCCCGGACGTGCGGGCGGGCCGAAGTGGCGCTGGGCCAGGCCGCGCAGCTGGTCGTGGGTGGGGTTGTCCCGCACGAGGAACGACGGAGCAGTACCGGGAGCCGGAGCGTCCACGCCAACCCGGCTGTCCGGGGTGGCGTTGCCACGGTCGGCGGAGATGCGTGGGTCCCGGAGCAGCGCACTGACCTCGTCGTATCCGCTGACGACGCAGGTTCCGTCGTCCTGGACGGAGACCACCTCTTTGCGTAGTTCGGTGTAGAGAGGCCAGGGGTGAGGGCGGCTGTCGGGGTGAAGAACCTGCTTATACAGGGTGGACGCCATGGGGGTGCCACTCGCTTTCGTGTGGGGGGAACGGGGGGATCAGCGGCCGACCGGCCGAAGGGCGCGTGCGGTGTTCTCGTCGCAGGCGACGAACTCGGCGGGGAACGGCGCACCTTGGCGGACGAGGGATTCGTAGTAGTGCAGGTAACGCCCGTTGTCGAAGGTGACCGCGGCGACGGTGCGGTCTTCGCGTCCGTACAGCACGCTGAAGGAGCCCTGGCCGAGGGTTCCCTGGACCACCGCGATACGGTCGGCGATGCCGGGGTGGCCGACGCCTTTGATGTTCACGCCGAACTGGCTGGACCAGAAGGCCGGCAGACCGGTATGGGGGATCGGGGCCTGGCCGAGCGGGCGCGTGATGTTGTGGGCGACCGTGCGGGCCTGGGTCACCGCGTTGCCCCAGTGCTCCACCGACAGCCGCTGGTCCGGGAGGAGGGGATGCGGTGCGGCGGCGACATCGCCGGCGACGTACACGTCGGGCAGGGGCTGCCCGTCGTGGCCGAGTGCGTGGCACTGGTCGTCGCAGTGCACCCCGCGGCTGTCCGTCCGTACGGCGGAGCCATTCAGCCATTCGACGTTGCGCTGGGCGCCGAGCGCGACGACGGCCAGGTCCGCGTCGACGGTGTCGCCGTCTGACAGCACGATCTGCCGCAGCGCTCCGGTCCCGTCCGCCACGAAGCGCTCGACGGTGGTCCACATCCGCACGTCCACGCCCTTGTTCCGGGCCAGGTCCGCCACCACGCCACCGATCACGCTTCCCAGCGGTCCCTGCAACGGCGTGGCTTGTGCCTCGACGAGTGTGACGTCGAGGCCGAGTTCGCGGCAGCCGGAGGCCAGTTCGCCCCCGAGGAAGCCGGCGCCGATGACGGCGACGCGACGCGGCGGACGCGCCAGGCGCCGCTGAAGTTCCTCGGCGTCGTCGCGGGTGCGGACGGTGAGGACACCGTCGATGTCGTTGGCGGCGCCACCGGGGAACGGACGGGCCCGGGTACCGGTGGCGATGACCAGGGTCTCGTAGCCGACCGTGCCGCCGTCCGCCAGCCGGACCAGGCGGTGGTCCGTATCCAGGCCCGTCGCCGGGACACCCAACCGGAAGCGTGCGTCCAATGGCCGCGTGACCGGCAGTTCGAGGCGATCGGGCGGCAGCTTCTCGCTCACGCACGCCTTGGTCAGCGGAGGGCGGTCGTACGGACGATGGGGCTCATCACCGATGATGGTCAGCTGTCCGGAGAAGCCGGACTCGCGCAGGGCCTCGGCAGTCTTCAGCCCGGCGAGGGAGGCGCCGACGATGACAACGTGGCGGCCGTTCTCCCCGCTGGTCGTGGCGAGTTCGTCCGCGTTGCCCGTGCCGACGGTGATGGCGCGCACGGGGCAGGCCAGTGCGGCGCGGTGTACCGCGTCCCGCATCTCGTCGGGTGGGTTCGGTACGTAGGTCAGAGCCTCCAGGCCATGCAGGGTGAAGGCGGAGGGGGCTGCGAACACGCACTGTCCGTAACCCTCGCAGCGGTTCAGGTCGACACTTACCTTCACTGGGCATCCCCGCCCTGCCGGGACGTGAGCGCCGGAAGCAGAACCCGGTCCACCAAGGACTCCACGAAGGCGGCATCGACCTGGCCGTCGGCGACCAGGACCTGGTGCAGGATCGCGGCACGCGCGAGATCCGCCAGCAGGACGGGATCCGCGTCATCCCCGACCTCGCCGCGTTCCCTGGCCCAGCCCAGGACGGTCTCCGCCAGACGGGCGTGGTGCAGGCGGACCAGTTCCTTGGTCATGCCTCCAACACTGCCGTCGTCGGAGGCGGCGACAGCAGGCCGGAGAGGTACTTGGGTGGAAGGCTGCACCTGCGCGCCGCCGGTCGGCACCAAGTTGTGCAGCAGATCGCCGCGCAACGATCCGGTGGCGGTCACGTCAGCGGATTGGTCGACCACCCGGTACGCAGCCCGGCGCAGCGCCGCGGCCATCAGCTCGTCCTTGTTCGCCCAACGGCGGTACATCGTTTTCGTGCTGGCCTTGGCCCGCTCGCACACAGCGGTCAGGGTCAGCCGCTCGTAGCCGACCTCGGCCAGCAGGTCCAGCGCGGCGTCCAGCAGCGCGGCCTCGCGGTGGACGTCCATCGGGCGGCCTGCTGATTTGGCTGGGGTCGGCGTGGTCATGGACGGCTCCAGAACATCAGGAAACGCCATGGGTTCCTTTCCTAATTGCTCATAGGTGGGGCGGACAGAAAGTTGATCTTGTGGCATGAGCGTCTCTCTGGGAGTGGTGACTGTGACGACTGTCGAGGCGGATGTGCGCCTGCTGCCCAGTGGCTCAGGGTGTCCAGGCAGGGTGGGGGAGTCCCGCCCCGCCATAATCGGAAGGTGCTTTCCAGTTAACGGTACGGGACGGCCGTCCCGGATGTCGAGTCGGAAGGTACCTCGATGCGTTCTGACGCCCAGCGCAATCGCAAGCGCGTCCTGGAGGCGGCGATGGAGACGTTTGCCGTGGAGGGCCTGTCGGTTCCGGTGGCCGATATCGCCCGGCGGGCAGGGGTCGGCACCGGCACCGTCAGTCGGCATTTCCCGACGAAGGAATCCCTGTACGAAGCGATCGTGCTTCACCTGGTCGGTGGCATCGTCGACAAGGCCCGGGACCTCTCCGCACAGAATGATCCGGGCAGCGCGTTCTTCCAGTTCCTGGCCCACATGGTCGAGCAAGCGGCGGTGAACCGCGGTCTTGCCGAGGCGATGAGCGGTGCCGGTTTCGATGTCGAGGCGGTCGCCTTCCGTCCCGAGCGCAGCCTTGAAGCTGTGGAGAGCGAGCTGCTGACGAGGGCTCAGCAGGCGGGTGTGGTACGGCGGGACATCACTCGCGCCGATGTGAAAGCGCTCCTGGTCGGCTGTCTGGCCCGAGAACGTCAGGGCTGCGACCCGGAAGCCCGGCAGCGCATGATCGACGTGGTGTGCACCGGCCTGCGAGCCGAACCGGGCACACCAGTCGGCGACCGGGGGCTTGTCGGCTGAGCGGGTCCTTCAGTGACTTGTTTCTACTTCTTGGACGGCACCTTCGGCACTCCCAGGAACGGCAGCCGCAGCGCACCGAAGGCCTCCGCCGGGACCGCGGTCTCGCAGGAGGAGCCGATGGGGCAGCCGCCGAGGAAGTGAGCCGTGAGGGGAGTCCCCACCAACTCGCCGACGTGCGACCCCGCGAACCCATTGATCTCGGCCGCGATGGCCGACGCGCCCTCCGAAGCCTCCCCTGTCAGGTACGCCCAGGAGCTCGTGGCGGGCATCGCTCACGCCACCCTGGAGATGCTCGATACCGCCCATCTCGCGGTCGAGAATCCACGAGCCCTGAGGGCGGTGCTCCAGGCCCGTCTGGACAGGGTCGACACCCGGGCGCTTCAAGGGTTCCGCCGCTCGACTGAGCCGGTCAGCCTGGGCTCTGGCTCGGATCGGGAAGAGTGGAACTTCAAGAGATCCGATGTGTGGCGGTTCCTGAGGCTGGAGGGTGGCCTTCCAGGAGGTGGCGGGCCTCTAGAAATCGCCTGTCCAATGTGCTGATTTGGTTGAATCTCGTCTCAGCTATAGACGCGGCCGCCGTTGTGCTCCTATAAATCCATCCGATGTATTCCTTAGGGCGACGCGAAGCACGGCCGTCATGTCGGCGTTCCGCTCCTGACGCCCTGTCATCCCCCTCTTGACACATGGAGCCGCACCATGTCCTCTGCCTCCCTCAGCAGACGCTCTCTGATGAAGGCCGCCGCCCTTGCCGGAGGAGTGGCGGCCTTCGGGCTGCCTCAGGCCCTGTGGCCCTCCACCGCCGAGGCATACACCGTCCCCTCGAAGATGGACTGGTGGTACCAGGCCAGGTTCGGGATGTTCATCCACTTCGGGTCGTACTCGTACCTCGGCCAGGGCGAGTGGGCGTTCGACAGCCAGCAGTGGAGCAAGGCGGACTACCAGACGCAGGTCACCAAGAACTTCAACCCGACCCAGTTCAACGCCGCCACCATCGCCGAACTGGCCAAGAACGCCGGCATGAAGTACCTCGTGATCACCGCCAAGCACCACGAGGGCTACGCGATGTGGAACTCCGATGTGGCGGGCTTCACCGACACCACGGGTACCAAGCAGTACAACCTGCGCGACTACAACGGCATTCAGACCGACCTGCTCATGGACCTCAAGACGGAATGCGAGAGCCGTGGCATCAAGTTCTGCCTGTACTACTCGATCCTCGACTGGAACCACCCGTCCCAGACCGACCGTCACGAGAGCGGTCTCACCACGATGTCCTCGCAGGCCGCCCGCACCGCCTACATCGCCGACATGAAGGCACAGCTTCAGGAGCTGCTGGACCGCTACGACCCGGCACTGCTGTGGTTCGACGGCGACTGGTTCGACGAGCCCTCCAGCCCCACCCTGCAAGACTGGTGGCTGACATCGGACGGCGAAGACCTGTACGACTGGCTGATCGCCCGCAAGCCCGACCTCATCGTCAACGAACGGGTCAAGCGGGACCACGGCCTCGGCGACTACGCGGTCGCGGAGTTCGGGATACCCAGCGCACCCATGAGCCGGCCGTGGGAGCGGTGCGCAACCATGAACGGCTCCTGGGGCTACGACGCGTCGAAGGAGAACTCCTACAGATCAGTCACGGATATCGTTCGAGAGCTCGTGACGGTCGTCTCCCGGGACGGCAACCACCTGCTGAACATCGGCCCCAAGGGCGACGGCTCGGTCACCGCAGGAACCCAAACCGTACTGAACGGCCTGGCCTCATGGATGTCGACGTACAGCGACAGCATTCACGGCACCAGCGGCAGCCCGTTCGCCACCGAACCCGCCTGGGGGAAGGTCACCAAGAAGAACGGCAAGCTCTTCGCCCACGTCTTCACCTGGCCCACGAACGGGCAGCTACGGATCCCGGCGATCGACAACACGATCAACCGCGTCTATCTGCTGAACAACCCCTCGGTCTCGCTCCCGTACACGGTCACCGACCAGATCAACGTCACCGTCCCCGCCACCGCGCCGAACGCCATCGATTCCGTGGTGTGCGTCGAGGTGCAGGGCATGCCCGTGAGGGTCTCGGCGACGGTATTCCAGAACGTCAACTACGAAGGTGCCCGGGCCGTCCTGCCGCTGGGCGGCTACACCTCCTCCCAGCTGTCCGCCGCAGGCCTGGGACCTGCCATGACCTCCTCCCTCCTGGTGCCCGACGGCTACCAGGTGACGGGCTACTCCGGCGACAACTTCACCGGCACCGCCTGGACGTTCACCTCCAACACCCCCGACCTCCGGGTGACCGGCAACAACGACGTCATCGCCTCGCTGAAGGTGACGTTCAGGCCCGACAAATACTTCAGCCTGACCAATGTCACGAACCACCTGGTGCTGGACAGCGGCGGCAATGTCGCGAGCGGCTCGCCCCTGAAGCAGTGGGAGTCGATAGACAACGCCAATCTCCAGTGGCAGGCCATCGAACTCGGGAACGGCTACTACAGGCTCGTCAACCGCACCAACGGCATGGTCGCCGACGGCTGGGGCGCAACCCGCAACGGCGATCCGGCCCGGCAGAAGGCCTGGGACGGCAGCAACACGCAGCAATGGCAGATCGTCCACCGAGGCCAAGGCCAGTACTCCATCGCCAACCGCAGCACGGGACTGGTCCTCGACGGCGGCGGAATGGTCGCCTCAGGGTCCGTGACCAAGCAGTGGACGTGGCAGCAGAGCACCAACCTGCTGTGGATGATCAGGCCAGTCGGCTGACTGGGTCGGTGGCTGCACAAGCGACTCAAGAACACAGCTGAGCGGTCTCATCAGATGCGGCGGCGCTGAAGAGCGCCGCCACACAGGGAGCTTGTCGGTCAGCACCCTCCACTTGCCTGTGCACGCCATACGTTGGGGTCCGCTCGGCTTCGCGCTGTCCACCGGCGGGCCGCTACGCGTCCTGGATCACGACGATGTCCAGGACACGCGGCCCGTGCACGCCTTCCACCCGGTCCAGTTCGATGTCGCTGGTGGCCGAGGGGCCGGAGACGAGCGTCAGCGGCCGGTACGGGTCCAGCCGTTTCAGCGCCTCGGGTACGTCGGGGGCGATCTGGCTCGCCCGGACCACGCAGACGTGCTGGTCCGGCAGCAGAGTCAGGGCCCGGCGGCCCTGGCCCTGGCCGGGGCCGTGGTCGAGGGTCACGGTTCCGGTGAGGGCGATGGCGGTGGCGATGGTGGTGATCACGGCGTCCGCCGCGTCCAGCTGATTCGCCGTCAGCGGCGGGACGTCCTTCCGTCGCGACCAGGGCCCCTGGAAGACGAGGTCCTCGGGGAGCCCCGGCGGCAGGACCACGGACCGCGCTCCGGTGCGTGCCAGCGCGCGCCCGACGGCGGCCGCGGCGCCGGCCTTCGGCACACGGACCACCGTGGCTCGGTACTCGGCGGCGCGTTCGGCGAACAGCCCGACGACGTCCGGCCCCGCATGGTCCGCGCGACGGCCGCGCGGGACTGGTACGTCATCGGGGCTCTCGGAGCCCGGTACGTCTCCCAGAACCGTCCTCAACGCGCTGAGGACTGTCTCGCGGCCGCTCATCGTGACTGCGGCTGCGCGCGGAAGAGTTGCTCGGCGAGTACGGCGTGGCCGTCGACCCTGCCGCACGCGCGAAAGACCTCACCGTCGAGCAGCGGCAGTTCGTCGAGATCGCCAGGGCCCTGTCTTTCGGCGCCCGATTCATCATCCTCGACGAACCGACCGCCAAGCTCGACGCCCGCGGCATCGGCCGCCTCTTCGACAAGCTCCGCGACCTGCAGGACCAGGGCGTCGCCTTCCTCTTCATCTCCCACCACCTGCAAGAGGTGTACGACCTCTGCAGCACGGTCACCGTCTACCGCGACGCGGCCCACATCCTGACCGCGCCCGTGGCCGAGCTCGGTCACCAGGCGCTGGTGGAGGCCATGACCGGCGAGTCCGCCTCCGTCGCGGCGGTCGCCGAGAGCCGGTCCCCGGCCGCACGGGCAGGCTCCGAGGAACTGCTGGAGATCAGCGGCCTGACGCTTCCCGGTGCCTGCGAGGAGCTGTCTCTCTCGGTCCGCGCGGGCGAGGTGATCGGGCTCGCCGGTGCCGCGGCCAGCGGCAACGTCCAGGTGGGCGAGGCCGTCGCCGGTCTCCACCGGGCCAAGGAGGGCAGGATCTCGGTCGGCGGGAGGAGCGTGCACACCGCAAGCGTGCCGTCCGCCCTGGCCGCCGGGGTCGGTCTGGTCCCCGAGGACCGCCATCTCCAGGGACTGGTCAACAATCGCAGCGTGGCGGAGAACGCCACCCTGACCGTCACCGACCAGCTCGGCCCGTTGGGAACGGTCCTGCCCGCCCGGACCAGGGCCTTCGCCCAGCGCATGATCCAGGACCTCGACATCAAGACCCCGGGAGCCGCCACCCCGGTCTCCGCCCTGTCCGGCGGCAACCAGCAGAAGGTCGTCGTCGCCCGCGCCCTGGCCACCGACCCCCATGTGCTGGTGGCCATCCGGCCCACCAACGGCGTGGACGTCAAGTCCAAGGAGTTCCTGCTCGGCAGGATCCGGCAGGTCGCCGACGGCGGCAAGGCCGCGCTGATCGTCTCCGACGAACTGGACGACCTCAAAGTGTGTGACCGGGTCGTCGTCATGTTCCACGGCCGGGTGGTCGCCGAGTTCGACCGCGGCTGGAAGGACGACCACCTCGTCGCCGCCATGGAGGGCGTCGGCACCCCCCTCGCATCCACCGTATCCGGCACCGACGAGCACGGAAGGTAGTCATGTCCGCCACCACAGATCTCACCGAGCCCGCAGCGAGCGCGGCGGAGCCGGCCACCGCGGACACCGCCCGCCGCCGGGTCGACCTCGGCCGCTTTCGTGAACTGTCCCTGGTTCCCGCCATCCTTGTCCTGATGCTGATCGGGTTCATCGTCTCGCCGGCCTTCCTCACCGCCGACAACCTCATCGGCGTCGCCCAGCAGTCCACCGAGCTGAGCCTGCTCGTCCTCGCCACCACTTTCATCCTCATCTGCGGACGGATGGACCTGTCCCTGGAGTCGACCATCGGTGTGGCTCCGGTCATCGCCGTGTGGCTCGTGCTGCCTTCCAGCGGTGGGCGGTTCATGGGCCTCGGGCTGTTTCCCGAATGGGCGGCGGTCCCGCTCTGCCTCCTGGTCGGCGCGGTGATCGGCGCCGTCAACGGCTTCCTCATCCTCAAACTGCGCCTCAACGGTTTCATCGTCACCCTCGGCGCCCTGACCATGCTGCGAGGCCTTCAGGTGGCCCTCTCCGAGGGCCAGTCCATCGTGGAGCTGCCGTCCTCGTTCACCTACCTGGGCAAGGCCTCCTGGCTGGGCGTCCCGGCCGCCATCTGGATCTGCGCGCTGCTGTTCGCGGTGGGCGGCAGCGCGCTGGCGTGGCTGCGGCACGGCCGCGCGCTGTACGCGATCGGAGGCAACGCGGAGGCCGCCCGCACCGCAGGCATCCGCGTCGACCGGATCGTCTGGGTGGTGCTGATCATCGGCAGCCTGCTCGCCGCGTTCGCCGGAATCCTCTACAGCGGGCACTACGGCTCCATCTCCGCGACCCAGGGCAGCGGCTGGATCTTCCAGGTCTTCGCCGCGACCGTCATCGGCGGAGTGAGCCTCAACGGCGGCAAGGGCTCCGTGTTTGGCGCCCTCACTGGGGTCCTCACCCTCCAGCTGGTCGTCAACGTGATGACACTGGCAGGTGTACCGCCCCTGTGGAACCAGTTCCTCAACGGCGCGATCATCATCGTCGCCCTGATCATCTCCCGCTTCGCCTCCGGCGAGAAGCAGGAGTAGAGGCCGACTCCCGGCGGCTTCGCCCTCCGCCCGGACGAGGACCGGGCGGAACGCGACGGCCCTTACCCCCCACAGAGAGGCACCCCAGTGGCACTGACGGACGAGGCGATGGACAAGATCAAGGCGATGATCGTCGCCGGCGAACTCGCCCCTGGCTCCCGCCTTCCCAAGGAGGAGATCCTCGCCGCCCAGCTCGGGCTCTCCCGCAACTCGCTGCGCGAAGCCGTGCGGGCCCTGACCGCCATGCGGATTCTGGTCAGCCGACAGGGCGACGGCACCTACGTCTCCAGCCTGGAGCCCCACCTTCTCCTCGAAACGCTGTCCTTCGCAGCGGATGTGTCCCAGGGGCGTGCCGCCCTGCAGTTGCTCCAGGTACGCCGACTGCTCGAACCCCAGGCGACCGGACTGGCCGCGGCCATGCTGCAACCGCACGACCTCCAAGAACTCCGCGACATCCTCGACCGGTGCCGTTCGGCCGCAACCGTCGAGGACTTCGTCGCCCACGACATCGCCTTCCACCTGCGCATCGTCGAAGCCGTCGGCAACCCGTTTCTCTCCATGCTCCTGGAGGTGCTCTCCACCCGCACTCAGCGGGTACGCATCGTCCGAGGCAGCCGCACCCGTGATGCGCTGGACAGCGCCCACCAGGATCACGAGGAGATCCTCCGCGCGCTCCAGGCACGCGACGCGCTGCTCGCGGTCTCTGCCGCGACTGTTCACATCACTGCCGTCGAGCAGTGGCTGGTGACGAGCTGCGTGGACGACACTCTCCGCCCGATCGACGGCTGACCGCTCCCCACCGCTTTCCGGGGCCGTCCCCGGGATCGTGCTTCACCTTGAATCGACCATCGGACGTACCCAATTGGGGCTCGTGGCCAGAGAGATGTCGCTGTCCCGGTGCGGCGCCTTCTCCCGGGACTGACCGGTCCCGGTCCCGGCGGTACTCCTAGTCCGGCGCGCATCCTCGCAGGATGTACGCGATCACGTCGTCCAGACCGTGTTCGGCGGTCTCGGTCGGCAGCATGCCGCTGGCTGCCAGCCCGGCATAGCCGCGCAGGGTGGTGAAGACCGGCAGGGCCAGGCGCTGCCACGGTCCTTCCCGCACCTCGCCTCGGCGCTGGCCCTCGCCGATCATGTCGACGACCTGCTGACCAAAGCGCTGCTCGGCCGCGCGCAGTGCCTCCGACGCCTTGGGCGCGTGCTTGACGGAGTACATCAGGTCGAGCAGCGCGGCGTTGGCCAGGGCGAAGTCCACGAAGGCGCGGGCCAAGGCGTCCAACTGCTCGGCGAACGACTCACCGGCCCGCTCCTGAGCCGCCGTGCTGATCTCGATAAGCCGCTCGAAGCCGATCAACGCCAGCGCGTCCAGCAGCGCCTGCTTGTCCGGGAAGTGGCGGTTCGCTGCTGCTGCCGCACATCACCGACCGAGTGGTGACCGTCTCCTCCGGCGCGCACAAGGCGCCGGGCAGCCTGCGGATCCACTTCGACAACCTCAACCTGACCGGCGAGTACGCCCCCATGAAGGCGTACAGCCAGTCCAAGCTGGCCAACCTGCTGTTCACCTTGGAACTCCACCGCAGGCTCACCGAAGCGGGCTCACCTGTGTGCGCCCTGGCCGCACATCCCGGCGCGGCCAAGAGCAACCTCAGCAGGCACAGCATGCAAGACTCCCGCGTCCTCATGCGTGTCGGCATGGCCCAATGGTTGCTCGCGCAGGAGACCCAGGCCGGCGCGCTGCCCACCCTGTATGCCGCCGTCGAGGACCTGCCCGGCGCCAGCTACGTCGGCCCCGACGGCTTCGGCGAGTTCCGGGGAGCCCCGACCCTGGTCGGCCGCTCGAAGGCAGCCAGCGACCTGACCACCGCCCGACGCCTGTGGACCGTATCCGAGGAACTGACCGGCACCGCCTTCCCCGAACAGGCTCTGACAGCGCGGGCGTGAAGCCCGGCCCGGCTCAAGCTCCTGTCGATGGTGAGGACCGATCGCCGGTCCCGGTCTGCCTCCCGCACGAGCACCTGTTTCACCGCTTGCACCGTCCGTGCTTCCCCTGCGACATAGGCGATGCCGCCGGGCGGGGGAGCGAGCCGTCGTACGGCAGCAGGCAGCGGTGTATCGCCCCTGACCAGCCAGTCCAGGCGGTCGCCGTGGTCCAGCGGCAGCCGGTCGGCCTCCATCGCCGTCTCCACGCAGCCCGAGACCCGCGCGTTCTCAGGGAGCGCGGCCAGCATCGCCCCGAAGGCGATGGCCGCGGTCTCGTCCCCGGCGAAGAAATGGTCGGTGGCGTCGGGGCGCAGCACGAAGGATCCCTCCGGCCTGCTCAGCCGCACCTGGTCTCCCACCTCGGCGGTCCGTCCCCACCGGGCCCCGCGCCCGGGTGATCCAGCACTCACAGCTCGACAAGGCCCGCGGGTTCGTAGCGCCACACCGAGTACGTACGCCGGGTCAGCCCGCTGCCCACCAGCACCCGCACCTGCTGGCCGGGCCGCACCCTCAGCCCGGCGTTCCGGGAGCGGCCTGGACATGTTTGCTGCCATCGAATGTTGAGCGCACCGGCAGGCGGCAGACGCACCTCGCAACAAGGCTCCGGCCGGAGGTTACGGACGTACGGGTTCCCGAGTTCACGGAGCGCGTGAGCGCGACCAGCGGGGCCCAGGTGCCGACTGGCGCCTGGTCACCGAACCGAGCTCAGTGGCATGACCCTGTAGTACGTCGGCACTGCGATCACCGCGACCGCGACGTGCATCAGGAGCAGCGCCACCACACCGGTCACCTCGCCCTCGCCGAACTGGAAAAAGTCCGGCACGAAGGACAACACGACGACCGACGGGACGAGTCGGCGGAGCAGCCGTTCGGGATCGGGGGAGAACCTGCGGACGAGGGCCCACCCGACGGACCCTCCCAGCATTCCTAGCGCGGTCAGAAAGACGTACGACGAGGGCTCCAACGGGCCGAAGTCCTCCGGTGCACCGAGCGCGTGCGCCAGTACGGCGATCAACGCGTTCACCAGCGAGGACAGCAGGAAGGCGACGAACACACCTCCCGCCACCTTGATCGGACCCCGACGGGAGGGGAGCGTCTCAGAGACACGGGACATGGCAACTCCAAACGGATGCGAGGGACATCGGTCAGTTCTTGGGGCTACTGGTGGCATTCACTTGTTGAAAGAGACGGCGACGTCGACGCCGTCACGCCTGCCGGCTGCACGCCGTGTCGTAGCCACGAGGTAGTGGACGGCAACGGCGAAAACCAGCAGCGCGGTCCAGTCGTTCAGGCGCAGGCCGAGGATGTGGTGGGCCTCGTCCACCCGCAGGTACTCGATCCAGAAGCGACCTGCGGCGTATGCGGCGGCGTACAGCGCGAACGCCCGCCCCCGGTCGAGACGGAAACGGCGATCCGCCCACAGGACCAGGGCGACCACGCCGAGACACCACAACGACTCGTACAGGAACGCCGGGTGATAAGTGGCCAGGTTCGGGGTGTCCTCAGGCCGGTGCGCGGGGTCGATCTCCAGGGCCCAGGGGAGGGTGGTGGCCCGCCCGTAGAGCTCCTGGTTGAACCAGTTGCCCCAGCGGCCGAGGGCCTGCCCCAGTGCGATGCCGGGAGCGACGGCGTCGGCGTACGCGGACAGCGGAACGCCGCTACGGCGGCAGCCGATCCAGGCTCCGACGGCACCGCCGGCGATCGCGCCCCAGATACCGATACCGCCGTCCCAGATGAACAGGGCGTTGGCCGGATCACCACCCTTGCCGAAGTACGGCTCGCTGGAGGTGATCACGTGGTAGAGGCGGGCGCCGACCACGCCGAAGGGGACCGCCCACAGAGCGACGTCCGTCACGACGGTCTTCTCTCCGCCGCGTGCGGCCCATCGACGGCCACCCAGCCACACGGCGGCTGCGATGCCGAGGATCAGCATGAGTGAGTAACCGCGCAGCGGCAGCGGCCCCAGCTGGACCTCACCGACGGACGGGCTGGGAATGAAGGCCAGGGTCACGGGTAGTTCCTCACAAGGGGCGGTGGAAGAGCAGGCCGTCGGCTGCGGGGCTGATCGTCGCCGCCCGCCTCCCTCCCGCACATCGACCGATCGACGCGTCCTTCGTCCACCGATCGGTGAACCGGCCCCGCTGGTCGGCTGATTCTGCCGCTACGCGGCTGCACCTACTCTGTAGGCCATGGCACTGCAACAGGCGTGGGACCGGCAGCGGTGGAAGACCATCGGGCAGCACGCCTTCTTCGTCACCGTGCTCGCCCTCTCCCTCCCGGGTGCGCTGGCCGGGGCGAACATGACGACCGGCGCCGCGCTGTCGCGGATCGGCCCGGCAGTGGGGCTGGCCCTTTGGTACGCGTACTGGATCGCGCTGCGCGGTGGAGCCGACCGCCCGCCGCTGCCTTACCTCGTCGGGGCCTTGTCCGGGTGGGCGGTCATGGCCACGGTGGACCCCGCGTTCCTCCCGGTCGCCGTGGCGGTGCTGAGCCCGTACTGGCTGCGGCGGGCCTGGTGGTCGGCCGGCGGGGTGCTGGTGCTGGGCGCCGCCTGGTCGTGGCAGAGCCTCACCACGGACGGCTCCGTCGACGTGCGGGCGCTCACGGGATGCGTACTTGGTACCGCCGTG
The DNA here is from genome assembly GCF_040295365.1 of Streptomyces sp. NPDC002838. Taxonomy (NCBI): domain Bacteria; kingdom Bacillati; phylum Actinomycetota; class Actinomycetes; order Kitasatosporales; family Streptomycetaceae; genus Streptomyces; species Streptomyces sp. NPDC002838. Next base: position 26,438 of record NZ_JBEOVF010000087.1, read on the forward strand.
GCGGTCACGATCACCTGCTACGTCGTGACCCTCGATCACGAGAGTCACAAGCGGCAGCGACTCCTCGACGAGCTCACTGCCACCCAGGCCGAACGCGCGGCAGCGGAACGCCAGGCGGGCACCCTGGCCGAACGCCAGCGCCTGGCCCGCGAGGTCCACGACACGCTCACCCAGGGGTTTGCCTCCATCGCCATGCTGCTGGACGCCGCACGCGACGACCTGCCACCCGGCTCCCCTGCGGCCCGCCGAGTCGAGCAGGCCATGCGCACGGCCCGGGACAACCTCGCAGAGAGCCGCCGCCTCGTGCACGCTCTTCGCCCGGCGCCACTTGACCGCACGCACCTGGCAGAGGCGGTCCGTGAACTCACCGCCCGGCTCGCGGAGGAGACCGGCACCGAGGCCTACACGGTTGTGACCGGCCGCCCGGCCGCCCTGCCTCCCAGTACCGAGGGCGAGTTGCTGCGTGTCGTGCAGGAGGCACTGACCAACGCCCGGCGGCACGCCCGCGCGATGAGCGTCGCGGTCACGCTCTCGTACCTCGGCGACGTCCTGGCGATCGACATCCAGGACGACGGCACCGGGTTCGCACCCGTTGCCCGGCATACGGGCGTTGGCCTGATCACCATGCGGGAGCGCATTGCCGCTTTGCACGGCACGTTCGCGGTCGAAAGCTCCCCCGGCGAGGGTACGACCGTCGCCGTCACGGTGCTACTCCCGGTCGAGCCTTCCGCCTCCGACCCCTCAGCCGTGTCGGGCACCGAGCGGATGGCCCCGGCGTCATGAGGACGTCGGCCGTTCCCACGATCAGAGTCCTCCTCGCCGACGACCATCCCGTGGTCCGTGACGGGCTTGCCGCCATGCTCTCCACCCAGCCCGATCTCACGGTCGTCGGCGAAGCCGCCACCGGCGCCGAGGCACTGCGCCAGACCGCCTCACTCGCACCCGACGTCGTGCTGATGGACCTGCAGATGCCCGGCATGGACGGCACGACCGCGACCGCCGCCATCCGTGCCGCCCACCCCGAGGTGCGGGTACTCGTCCTGACCACCTACGACACGGACGCCGACATCACTGCCGCCGTCGACGCCGGCGCAGTCGGCTACCTGCTCAAGGACACCGGACGACACGAGCTCTGCGAGGCCGTTCGGACCGCGGCTCGGGGAGGCGCGGCACTGTCGCCCACAGTGGCCGCCAAGGTCCTCGCCCATATGCGCGGCGACCGGGGCGCCGGCTTGTCCGGCAGGGAGCTCGAAGTCCTGTCCGCCGTGGCCCGGGGGCAGAGCAACAAACAGATCGCCCGCGCCCTGCGCCTGTCGGAGGCCACTGTCAAGACCCATCTGCTGCACATCTACGCCAAGCTCGACGTCCGCGACCGGACCGCCGCCGTCACCGCCGCACTGGGCAGGGGAATCATCCGCATGGACTGAAGGCCTTGCTGAAGGCACAGGGGCATGGGGCAGTCCGGTGGGAGAGAGGTCGCGGCGTCGCGCCGCCCGGGAACGCGAAGCACCCCACAATCGTGGGCTCGGCAGCCGGGCTGGCGAGACCGAGCAGAACGCCGGAGAGCAGCGGCCGTATGGTGACGATACTGTCTTCACCGACTGGTCACGGAATTACCCCAGTTGACTTCCTGCGCCTCGGTATCCCACCAACACTCAGGACAAGCACGGCGACGAACCGCTCGTCGTCGCCGGTCTGTTGGACACAGGAGTTACACCGGTCCAGGAGCGTCCCGTTGAGCCAGGATGGTGGCGTACGGCCAGGGCAGGGCCTATACCGAGGGCGCGCGACACCAGCGGTTCGCTTTCTGGGCGCGCTGGGCGCAAAACACCAGTACTCTCTGTGATCCTGGCAGGTGCGGCGTATTTCCCGGTTGTGTTGCAGCTCAGCCTGTGCGCACCACCGTGGACGCGCGTTGTTGTGACCTGGCCAGTCGTTCAGCCGTAGGGTGACGAGGACGGGGTCCTCACGATCCGTCCGTTTTCCCCGGCATCCGGTCCGGTGGGTAGCCCTTCGCGCGAAGCCAGGCGTCGACGGTCAGGGCGACGATGTCGCCGTGGGGGAACGTCATGGTCCGCGTTGTAGCGGCGGATACGTCGCTGAAGTTGCAGAATGTCCGGGACCGCGTAGTTGAGTTGTTCTCGTTTGGCGTGCCGGTTGCTGATGACGTTCAGAGTGTCCGGGTGTGGCGTAAGAGTGTCGTCGGTCGGTTGGAACTCGGTGTCGAGCGCGCCGGCGATTTCCCGCAGTCGGCGGGCGTAGGGGGAGCGATCAGTCACGAGAGCTGCTCCGGTCGGTCCGGCTAGACGGATAGCTGTCCGCCTATACGGCTATTGGAATAGTCGGCAGGAGGGGCGGCCGCGCCCCGGCGTGGCGCTGCCGCCCTGTGCGCTGCGGTCGCGCTCAGAAGCCGCAGGCGGTGAGCCACTCGTCCAGCGCGACGGAGACGATGTCGCCGATGGGCAGGTGATCGAGTTCGTTATCGAGGGCGAAGCGTTTGATCCGCTTCTTGAGCTTCAGGCCGGCGGGGACCGACGAGTCGAGGCTCTCGCGGGCGATGATGCGCTGGTTGAGAACGGCGGCGACCTCGGGGATGTCCTTGGGGCGGCCGGGACCATGAGCGTACGGAGTCCCCTCGCTGGGCGGCTCCTGCGATCGAGTGTCCTGTTCCTGATGAGCTCCCGGATCATCGGTCCTCACCGGGAACGCGGTACTGCCTGCCGCCGGGGAAACAGCTGGGCGAATGGCGACCTCAGCGGCCGGAGTCGCACCAGCAGCCGTGGCAGGAGATGGACCATGCTGCGCAACGGTTCGGCCGGCACCGGCAGCGATGGCGGCTGATGGCCGACTACGGAGGGGCCCGAGCAGCGCTGGATCCCGGATGGCGCACCATGGGCACCCTGCCGGGGATGCCTGCATGGGCCGCTTATGACCGCTTTTTCGGGGTGAGGGCCGGGCCGTCATTGTGCTTGGGCCGCACGCGGGTGCCCGCTTGGTGCAGGATCCGATCGACGGTGCCGACGGAGTAGCTGCACTCCGCAGCGAGGTCCGGCACCGTGACGCCGGCATCGTACCCCGCAGGGACTCTGCGAGCTTCTTTTGCATTGCCGCTCAGAGGACCGCTCGACCAGGACGAGGTCTCTTCCTCGTCCTCGGTGATGTCGCACCACCGCTCAAGAAGCGCGGCGACGTAGGCAGCGGTGCGCTTGGACGGGGGCTCCTCAACCTCACCGTCGTCTGTGGCGCCCAACGCCCCGACGCCGCGCTGGAACGCCGATTGCTCGACCAGAACCGACGGCTGGTGTCCACGAAGCTGCGCATACTGGCGCGAGTGGTACGGCTTGCCGTCCAGCACGGTTTCTCGCCTCGCAGGAACACCGCGAGGCTGCTGCGTTATCAAGGCTGTCGCCGCCGGAGATCTCTGGCCCCGCTATGGCGACACACCCCTCATGACCTGCGCTGTACCAAAGTGCCAACTATTTCGCTGATTCTGCGGCTCCGGCCGCTGAAGCTACTTGGCATCAGTGCAGGTCGTGAGCGTGGCCTGGTGCCAACTAAGGCGCCCGGTCACAAACCTTGTGACGAGGATTTTTAGTTGGCACAAAAGAGGGATAGTTGGCACCAAGATCGCGATTGTTCTCAGAGGTGACGACGCATCACCTCGATGCACGCGGCTCGGGCCGCGTTCGATCGGTCCCGGGGGTACGGGATTCCGAGGTTCATGCCGCTGTCGGTGGTGATCGGTGGCTGCTGCCAGGCGAGGCTCATCTGCGCGCCGATCAAGCCTGTGAAGGTACACGGTCAAACACTTGCCGATGTAAGAAGCTGTTGTCTTTTCGATCTTGAGGGATGCGCGTCGAACGGGAGTCCCGATCGGGTGGTCGCGGGACGCTGGGCGCATACGAACAGGGCCTC
>NZ_JBEOVF010000088.1:0-29383 GCF_040295365.1 Streptomyces sp. NPDC002838
GTGAGCGCGTTCGGCCCGGCTGCGGCGAGGACTTCGATGAGCCGGGGGACGGTGGGGTCGGATGCCACCGACCCGAACACGGCCGGCTCGGCCCGCGGCAGGCTACATCGGCCAGGCAGTCCCCACCGAGCGCGACCGTCAAGGCCACGTCCAGCAGCTCTTCCCCGGATCGTGCACTGCTCGCGACTTGTACCACGGCGCCTGAGCCACCGATATCGCCTGGTCCAGCCCGGTCTTATTGCCCGTCTCGACCAGCGGGACGCCTCCCTCCTGCGAGGCCACCACCCTCGACGAGGACACGCGGGTAGGACCGATACGTTTCTTCACCTGCGAAGTGCCTCCCGCGGTGGCAGGACCAAGGACCTCGACAATGCTCATTCTTGCTGGTCAGAGGCGCTGCTGCTTTCCTGCCTGCGTCCAGGCCGACACCTTTCCTATGACCCACCACGTCGGTGTGCCGCGATTGAACCGGTCGCGAAGAGCTCCTGAACTGCGGTTGTGTGTGCGCACACTGTGCGGTGCGGGCGTTCAGTAGGTGGGGCCGTAAGGGCTCCAGTGCCCGAGGAAGGGTTTCAGGTCGTCGGCTCGTGGCTTGGGAATGTCGGGCAGCCGGGGCGGTGTGTTCAATGGGTCGAGGCGCTCAACGGTGGCCGCTGCCCAGCTGATCCATTCCTCGGCTTTGGTTCTGGCCTGGCCCGGAGGCGTGGCCTCGACTCGCGTGCGTACGGCGCTCACGTATTGGGTCAGTCGGGTGGCGTGGCGCCATGCCGCTTCCTGAGCTTCTAGTGCTCTGACCGGATAGGTTCGCCGGAAGCTCGCGGTGTTCGGCGTGGACGGGCCTCGCCAACCCTCCGTAGGGTGGTGATCGCATACGAGGGGGGCGGGGTGAACGGCAATCCGCTGTACCACTGGATAGCGCTGGCAGTGTCCACGGCGCTCATGCTGCCGGTGCCGGTGGCGATTCTGGCGGGGTGGACACCGCCGTGGATGCGCAAGCGACAGGCCGGGATGCGGCTTCGCGCCTACGGCATTCTGTGCATCTACGCCCTCATGCTCGTCAACGGCATCCCCCGGATCGCCGACGCCTCATTCGAGACGGTCATGGTCTGCATGAACGTCGGCTTCGGCTTCACCGCCGCCGCTGCGGTCCTGCTCCTGCTCTCGGCACGCAAGGATTCAGGCGCCCGGGCAGCTGGCCCAGTCGAACCTCGGGAAGGCTGAGAGACGGCTTGCCGCGCCTGCCGCGTCACGGGGTTGGTCAGGCTGCTGGTGTGAGGGGGCCTCCGCCCCAGCGGATGCCTTTCTCGCTGCGTATGCCGGGTTTGCCCTGCTTCGCCCAGCAAGAACCTGCGGTCGGCCGGATCCCCAGGGGCCCGAACTCGTCGAAGGCGAAGACCCGGTCCGGGAAGCGTTCCAGCACCTGCTCGATCCGGTCGAGCTTGGCGTCGCGATCGGGGGACTCCTTCCAGGTCTTGGTGCGCTGGAAGGTGATGCCGCGGCGGAGGAGCAGGCACCGTAAGGCTTCGCGGCCGATGCGGATGATGCGTCCGCGGACGCGGCGCAGGTAGGCGGCGAGCTTGCGGATCGACCAATGGGTGAAGGGCTGGCCGAGCTTGGTCGGGCGGGTGGTGGCCGTCTGGACGACGGAGTCCTCGTCGTCAGGGGTGAGTAGGCGGGGATGGCCTCCCGCCCACTGAGGGTCCAGGCAGGCCAGGCCGATCTCGTTGAACCGGTGGATCACGTCCCGGACGGTGTCCTCATCGGCCTGCACCAGCTTCGCGATCACCGGGACGCGGTTGCCGCCGGCGGACGCCAGCAGCATCATCGCCCGCCGGTAGCGCACCGAGCTGGTACTGCCACGGTGCACGATCTGCTGCAGCTTCTGCCCCTCCTGATCGGTCAGTCTGCGCACCCGCACAGGCTCGGCCACCACACCTCCAACGGTCGGAACAGACGTCACCGCCCATCAAACCGCCCCAACCGCCAACCCGGCGAACCTAGACGGTCACAGCACTAGGTGCCGGACGCGGTACGCCTCCGCGTACCGGATGCGGGCTTGTTCCATGGCGGCTTCCCAGCGGATGCGCTTCTGGCGTGCCGCTTCGGCCTCGTCCTGGCGTCTGCGTTCGGCGGCTTCGCCGCGAAGCGTGACCTCCTGTGCGATCTCGGCGAGCTGCTCTTCGAGGGCGTGGCCGGGAGCGTCGGCCCATTCGCTCGCCCGGTGTGGCTGGCCGCCGCTGAGGATGATGCGGAGGCGTTCGGATGGGGCGTAGTCGAAGCGAGGGATCCTTACCCAGGAGTTCTTCTTGGCGTCGGCGAGTTCCTTCTCGGTGGCGACGTGCTCGGTCCGGTCCTGCTCCTGGAGGACGAGAAACCCCACGGTCTGGCCCTGTGCGGTGATGGTGAAGTGGGGATTTGCCCTGCGGCGGCGATGAGGTGGGGGTGCGAGGCCGGTTTGGCCGGCCGAGCAGGTGTGTCCGTCGGCCTCGGCAGCGGTGATCAGTGCCTGGATGAGTCGGAGAGCGCGTATTTGGACGGGCTTGGTCAGGCCGAGCGGCTGGCGCTCGTTCTGCATGGCCCGGATAACGGTGTGCGGCCGAGTGAGCCGCGAGGGCACGGGGACGGGGTCGAGGACGGCAAGGCGCCAGGCGGGGATGTCCACGAGTTTGATCTCGTACCCGTCACGGCACCAGCTTCCGTACAGCTCCTTCGTCTCCGGAATCCTTCCGGATCTGCGTGCGGCGGCGACGCGGGACGGCCACTTCTCCAAGTCGGGACCGCTGCCGCTCTTGACGATCCTGCCGCCGGCCTCCGCGAGCTCCTGTAATAGCTGCTCCGTGAACGTCACACGAGGCTGTGAGGGAGGGCGTGGCTTCCGCCCGGCGGCCGGAGTTGCCTGTGCTCGGGTGACCTGGGGTCGTGGGGCGGCGGCCTGAGTCCTCCGCGGGCGTGACCCGCGGGGAGGGTACGTGCCGTGCGCCAGGTAGTGCTGGCCTGCACTCGTCAGGGCGACGCTCCACTGCCTGCCCTTCCGGGAGACCGTCACCAGGCCCCGGCTGTGCAGTGCCTGACAGGTGGTCTTGTAGGAGCTCGTCTCCCATACGCCGGCAGGGCACCCGGCCCCCACCCACTGCAACACCGAGAACTGCCGCTCATTGACCCGCCGTTCCAATGGCCCGCCTTCGACTCGAAGTGACGTACGACGGCGGCATGGTGCCAGTTCTGTTCGTCGGCGACGGGCGGTTCGAGTCAATTCGCTCGAACGAGCGGGCTGACGTGGCTGGAAGCCGGTTAGACGGAGAACGGTAGGCAGGTGCTGTTCTGCGGCGGGGGTCTGACTCCTGAGATGTCTGACCGGGGTGTCCTGATCACACTGTGTCGACCACCGGCCGGGGACGGTGCGTTGCTGGTCTCGGGCTGACCGGGCGTGTCTCGATAGGGGCTTGCCGGAAAGGCGTCTTCACGATTCTGACCGTCCGCACGGCCCTGTGCTGGCTAGCGATAAGCCGTCGGCCTGAAAGGGAACGAGCGTGATCGGCACACCCTCCGCTTCGCGTTCTCGTCGGCGCCGGCCGGCGGGGGAGGTGGTCCTGGGAGTGGACACGCACCGGGATGCCCATGTGGCCGCTGTGCTCTCCCTGGTGGGGGAAGTGATCGGCACCGAGGAGTTCCCGGCCACCGCGGCTGGATACCGAGACCTGTTGGGGTGGGCCAGGGCGTCGGGTACGGTGCGCCGGGCCGGAGTGGAAGGGACCGGTTCCTTCGGGGCGGCCCTGTCCCGCTACCTGCTGGCCCAGGGCGTGGACGTTTTCGATGTGAATCGGTTCGACCGGGCCGACCGCCGTCGGCGCGGCAAGTCGGACCCGCTTGATGCCGAGAACGCGGCCCGGGCGGTGCTGAGCGGGCGGGCGCGCGCCCAGGCCAAGGCGGGCGATGGGCCAGTGGAGATCGCCCGGATGTACAAGCTGGCCAAGGACTCGGCGGTCAAGGCCCGCACCCAGGCGATCAACCAGCTCAAGGCCGTCCTCATCCGTGCCGATCCGCAGCTGAGGGAGGAACTGGCCGGGCTGGGCAACGCAGAGTTCTTGCGTACCTGTGCAGGGCTCGTCGACGACAGCCTGAACGACGAGGCCGACGAAGGGGCGGTGCTCCACGCTACGCACATCACCCTGTGTCTGTTGGCCCGGCGCATCAGGCAGCTCAGCGAAGAGGCCCGGGAGCTGGAAGGCCGCCTGACCCGGCTGGTGGAGCGCCACGCTCCGCAGCTGATCGAGGTGGTGGGCATCGGTCCGGACACCGCCGTCACTTTGCTGATCACGATCGGGGACAATCCGGAACGCCTGGGCAGGGAGGCGTCCTTTGCGGCGCTGTGCGGTGTCAGCCCAGTCGAGCGTTCCTCGGGCAGTCGGCAGTACCGTCGCCTGAACCGGGGCGGCGACCGGCAAGCGAACGCGGCCCTGCACCGGGTCGTGCAGACCCGCCTGCGCGTTGACCCTCGTACCCAGGACTACTACGAACGCCGCAGCAAGGAGGGCAAAACCCGGCGCGAGATAGTCCGAAGCCTCAAGCGCTACGTGGCCAGGGAGGTCTTCCACCTGGTCAGACCTGTGCAGTCGCAACCCCCGTCATAGGGGCAGTGTGAGAGCGGCGTGCGACGAGAAGCCCCGCGGGTGCGGCCTGGCGGGGCTTCCGAACAGGTGGGTTACAACGCCGGCGCGGGCGCCGTTGCACTCGGTTGCCCTCTTGGGAGCCACCCGAAGCAAGGACACAGCGACGGCACGCGTTACACGGCCGATGCACAACACACAACCCAGGGACTTGGTGCGATCAACCAGGACACATCCGTTGCTGACGCAAAACCCAGCGTCTCCTGATGTGGCTCACGAGGCCAGCCTGAAGTCGTCCTGTACAGGCTGACCCTCGCTGCGGCAGGCCAGGGGAAGCAGCGGTTGACCACCCCGTTCTCCGGCTCCTCCGCAGCGGTTCGGGCGTCCCAGTTGCTGCCGGCGTGCGGCCGATGCGGCGGCAGTGACTTGGCCGATCGGGGCCTGGGCAGGCGGGTTCCCGGGAGCGGTGCAGGAATCCTGCCCGAGCAACCGACCCGCACGACGGCACGCCCCGGTGCGAAATACTCTCCCGATGAGTTCACGCACTTCCCCGATCAGCCAGCCGATCACGATACGGAGGGCCGTTGCGCGGGATGCCAAGCGGCTCACGCGGCTCGTGCGTGGCTCAGGCGCCTACGAGGGTAAGTACGCAGCCGCAGTCGCGGGCTACCGGGTCGGTCCTGATTACATCGAGGCCCACCGCGCCTTTGTGGCCGTCGGCGCCGACGAGCATGGAGGCCGGGTCCTCGGGTTCTACTCGCTCGTCCTCGCTCCACCGGAGCTCGACCTGCTGTTCGTCGCCGACGAAGCGCAAGGACTGGGTATTGGACGGCTGCTCGTCGCGCACATGCAGTCCGAGGCCCGTGCCGCCGGGCTCGACCGTGTCAAGGTCGTGTCGCATCGTCCCGCCGAGGGCTTCTACCACCGCGTCGGTGCAGTGCGGATCGGGACCTCGCTCGCGAACCCGCCTGCCATGCCGTGGGACCGTCCCGAATTCGAGTTTCGCGTTTCTTCGGAATGACGCGGTGTGCCGGTTCGCAGGGCACCGGAGCGGGCCGCACCCGCCGCCGACCGCGCACCGGAGGGAGAGTCAACGCGGTCGACCAGATGACGGTCAGGGCGCGCCGACCGGCTCCGTGGGACGATCGGCCCGGTGGATGGTGGCTTCGGCACGCGAGGAGACCGCAGTGTGCGTTCCAGTCATCGGTGATCGACGCTTCCCTGCCGGGTATGTCGACGCCCTGGCAGAGGTGTGCGGCCCGCGCTTCGGACGGGGGCGCGGCGTTGACTGATCGGGAACCAAGGGGCTCCAGTGCGACCACGATGCTGAGTTTGGCGCGGCTCGTCGCCGACTTCGCGGCGACCGGCCGGTTCGCCGCGGCGAACAACGCCCGCGGCCTGGGGCGGGTGTGAGCTGTGGTGCGTGAACTGGTGCTCGGTGTCGACGCGGGACACACCGTGACCAAGGCCGTGCTGTTCGACGCCACCGGCCGTGCGGTGGCGTCGGGCAGTGGCACACTGCCGCTGAAGACCCCTCGGCCTCACTGGGTTGAGCGGGACATGGACGAGGTGTGGCGAACGGCGCACCAGGCCATCGCCGCTTGTCTCGCCGAGGCCGGTCCGGACACGGGGCGAGCCGTCGCCGCGGTGGGACTGGCCGGGCACGGCGACGGCCTGTACGCCGTCGATGGGCGGGGCCGGCCGGTACGGGCCGGGATCGTGGCGATGGACACGCGCGCAGAACCGGTGCTGGAGGAGTGGCGGGGCACTCCGGTCTGGTCGCGTGCCCTGGAGTTGTCGGGCACTGTGCCGTTCGCTGGTTCCCCGGCCGCCCTGCTGGCCTGGCTCGCCCGCTACGAGCCCGGGGTGCTCCGGCAGGCCCGTTGGCTGTTGTCCTGCAAGGACTGGCTGCGCCTGAGACTGACGGGCGCGGTGGCCACCGATCCGACGGACGCCAGTGCCTCGTTCACCGACATGCATCGGGGCGGCTACTCGCCGGAGCTGCTCGACCTGTACGGCCTCGGCGCGCTCGCCGGCCTGCTGCCGCCCGTGCTGGCCTGCGATGCGGTGAGCGGAACCGTCACCCGGGAGGCCGCGGCGCTCACCGGGCTCACGGCCGGCACGCCTGTCGTCACGGGCGCCCACGACGTCGACGCCGCCGCGCTCGGGATCGGCGGCACGACGCCGGGCGAACTGTGCCTGATCGCCGGGTCGTTCAGCATCAACCAGGTGGTCAGCGAGCGCCCGGTCGTCGATCCGCGCTGGCAGGTCCGTCACTTCGTCCGCCCGGGCCAGTGGATGACCATGTCCACCTCACCCGCTTCGGTGGCGAACCTGGAGTGGTTCCTGCGGGTCACGGGCGCACCGACCGACCAGCGGTACGGCGTCCACGAGGCGATCGGCCGAGAGGTCGAGGCATGCCTGGACGGCCCGTCGGAGGTGCTGTTCCACCCGTTCGTCTACGGCTCCCCGCACCCGCATCCCGCGTCCGGGACGTTCCTCGGCCTTCGCGGCTGGCACGCCCGCGGCCACCTGCTGCGGGCCCTGATGGAAGGCGTGGTCCTCAATCACCGCTGGCACGCCGACGCGCTCTCCTCGAAGCTGCCGATCGCCGGGTCGGCGGCCCGGCTGACCGGAGGTGCCGCACACAGCGCGGTATGGAGCCAGATGTTCGCCGACGCTCTACGGCGGCCCGTCGTGGTGACCGACGTGCAGGAGAGCGCCGCCCGGGGAGCGGCCCTGCTCGCCGCCACCGCCGTCGGACTGCTCGACGACGTGACCGATCCGCGCGCCACCCCCGCCGTACTCAGACGCCACGAACCCCGCCCCGACCGGGTCGCCGTACTCGACGAGGCGTATGCGGTGTACCGGGAGGCGCTGGAGGCTCTCGGACCGGTCTGGGCCCGCCTGGACGTGCCCGAGGCTCCGGAGTGAGGCCGGACGCGCCGGCGACATGAGGGATCGACAGGCATTCAGGGACCGCCGGTGCCGTTACACGGGGGTCGGCTCGCCTTCGTAGCGGTACGGCGGCTGGGCGCCCGCGCGGATGCAGGTGCCGGCAGCGATCTCCACGGCGTAGGACAGCAGCCGGGCGAGGTCACCGGCCCCGAGAGCGTCGACGCCTTCGCGGCTGAGCCGGCCGGCGTGGTGCAGGTGGGCGAGTACCCCGGCGGTGAAGGCGTCGCCCGCTCCCACCGTGTCGACGACCTCGACCACCGGAGCGGGCACATGCACGCTGGCATCGCGGCCGACGACCCAGACACCCCGGGAGCCGAACGTGATCAGGACGAGTCCCGCCCCGGACGCGAGCCAGCGTTCGGCCACCGCCTCGTACGACTCACCGGGGTAGAGCCAGGCCAGGTCCTCGTCGCTCGCCTTCACCACGTCGGCGAGCGCCACCCACTCGGCGAACCGCCGGAGACAGGCGGCGCGGTCGGTTACCAGGCCCGGCCGCACGTTCGGATCGAGGGACACCAGCCGCCGGCCCGCTCCCGGCGAATCAGTCCGTCGAGCGTGGAGGCCAGGGGTTCGAGCAGCAGACCCAGCGACCCGAGGTGCAGAGCCGTCCCCGCGGGCAGCGCGCCGCCGTCCGGAAGAGCAGCGAGGTGTTCGGGGCGCAGGCCGCGGTCAGCGGTGCCGTCCGCTTGGAAGGAGTAGGCGGCCGACCCGTCCTCGCGCAGATGCACGGCGGCGAGAGTGGTGGGGTCGGACGCAGGCAGCGCCTGGGTGAGCCGGGTGCCGGATGCCGCGAGGTGCGCGCGCAGGAGATCGCCGAAGTGGTCGTCGGAGATGCGCGCGAGCAGTGCCGTGGGGACTCGGAGTCGGCCGAGACCGGCGGCGACGTTGAGGCAGGAGCCGCCCGGGCGCGGCCGGAGGCCGCGGCACCATCGGCCGTGCGGGCGGGGTGAGGTCCACCAGCGCGCCTCCGGCGATGACGACGGCAGGCTGGTCTGCGGGTTCCGGTCCGGCGCTCATGTGGGTTCCTCGGGGACGGCGGCGGCAAGGTCGAGGGCTTGGGCTGGGCTGTCCGGCGGAGTCCCCCAACCCCTCAGAGACCGCTTGACGATAAGTCTGAAGAGAATTTCTCGCAAGATGTGTTAACAACGGCGCAGTCTCCTGCTAATAATTCGGCCATCGAAACGCGCCCGACTCCCCAGGGACGCATCCACACCCCTGCTCGACCCGCCGCGCCTCAGTCGAGGTCCCGGCGAACCCGCACGAGAGGTCCCCCCGTCACATGGCATCGACCAGATACGCCCTCATAGCCGGCGCCGCCGCCACCGCCCTGCTCGCCACAGCCTGTTCCGGAGCCGGAGCGGGCGGGTCCTCGGGCGGAGGGAAGAGCATCAACGTCCTGATGGTCGGCAACCCGCAGATGGAGGACATCGCGAAGCTGACCAAGGACAACTTCACCAAGGACACCGGGATCAAGGTCAACTTCACGATCCTTCCCGAGAACGAGCTGCGCGACAAAGTCACCCAGGACATCGCCACCCAGGCCGGCCAGTACGACGTCGCCACCATCGGCGCCTACGAGGTGCCCATCTGGGAGAAGAACGGCTGGCTGCACGACCTGGGCTCCTACGCCGACAAGGACAAGGGTTTCGACAAGGCCGACCTGCTCAAGCCGATGGTCCAGTCGCTCACCGGCTCGGACGGCAAGCTCTACGCCCTGCCGTTCTACGGCGAGTCCTCGATGCTCATGTACAACAAGGACGTCATGAAGGCGAAGGGCATCACGGTGCCCGAACGGCCGACCTGGCAGCAGATCGCCGACATCGCGGCCAAGGTCGACGGCGCCGAGCCCGGTATGAAGGGCATCTGCCTGCGTGGTCTGGCCGGCTGGGGCGAGCTGGGTGCCCCGCTGACGTCCATGGTCAACACCTTCGGCGGCACCTGGTTCACCAAGGACTGGAAGGCCCAGGTCAACAGCGGCGGCTTCAAGGAGGCCACGAAGTTCTACGTCGCCCTGGTCCGCGAGCACGGTGAGGCGGGCGCCCCGCAGGCCGGGTTCACCGAGTGCCTGAACGCGCTGAGCCAGAAGAAGGTCGCCATGTGGTACGACGCGACCAGCGCGGCCGGGTCGCTGGAGGACCCCGCCTCCAGCAAGATCGCAGGCAACGTCGGCTACGCCTACGCACCGACCGTCAAGACGGACAGCAGCGGCTGGCTGTGGGCCTGGTCGTGGGCCATGCCGAAGACCACGAAGAACGCCGACGCCGCCTCGCAGTTCATGCTGTGGGCCTCCAGCAAGGAGTACGAGAACCTCGTCGGCGAGAAGCTGGGCTGGGCGCGTGTCCCGGCCGGCAAGCGGGCCAGCACGTACGAGATCCCGGAGTACAAGAAGGCCGCCGCGTCCTTCGGTGACATCACCCTGAAGTCCATCGAGGGCGCCGACCCGGCCAACCCGGGCGTCCAGCCCAGGCCGACCGTGGGCATCCAGTACGTGGCCATCCCCGAGTTCCAGGACCTGGGCACCAAGGTGACGCAGGAGATCTCCGCCGCGATCGCCGGCAAGACCAGCGTGGACAAGGCACTGAACGACGGTCAGAAGCTGGCCGAGGACGTCGCCAAGAACTACCAGAAGTGACCTTCAGCGCCCGGTCGGCCTCTGAGTCGGCCGGGCGCCGCTTCCCCAACCCCGGCCTTCACCGGCAGAGGAACCATTCATGACCACGCTCACCGCACCCCCCAAGACACCACCCCCACCCGTCCGTACCCGGAAGTCCTCGGGCGCGGCGGCCAAGTGGAAGCGCCGCATCCCGCTGCTGCCCGCGCTGATCTTCACCATCGTCGTCACGCAGCTGCCCTTCGTGGCCACGTTGATCATCTCCACGTTCCAGTGGAACATCCTCAGGCCGGGCGAGAGGCACTTCGTCGGTCTGTCCAACTTCTCGTTCGTCTTCACCGACGAGCGGCTGCGCACGGCCGTGCTCAACACCATCGTGCTCACCGCGTCTGTGGTGATCATCAGTGTGATCCTCGGCCTCGGTCTGGCGATGCTCCTCGACCGGCGGTTCGCCGGCCGCGGGCTGGCGCGCACGCTGCTCATCGCCCCGTTCCTGGTCATGCCGGTCGCGGCGGCGCTGCTGTGGAAGCACGCCATCTACAACCCCGACTACGGACTGCTCAACGGCACCCTCAACGCCGTCTACCGGTTGTTCGGCGCGGACAACGGCCCCACGGTCGACTGGATCTCCTCCTACCCGATGCCCGCCGTCGTGGTGTCGCTGGTCTGGCAGTGGACCCCGTTCATGATGCTGATCCTCCTGGCTGGCCTTCAGGCGCAGCCCGGTGACGTCCTGGAGGCGGCCCGCATGGACGGCGCCTCCGCGCTGCAGACCTTCCGCCACATCACGCTGCCGCACCTGCGCCAGTACATCGAGCTGGGCGTCCTGCTCGGCACGATCTACGTCGTGCAGACCTTCGATGCGGTCTTCACCATCACCCAGGGCGGCCCCGGCTCCCAGACCACCAACCTGCCCTACGAGATCTACCTGACCATGTTCCGCAAGTACGAGTACGGCGAGGCAGCCGCCGCCGGTGTCGTCGTCGTCCTCGGCGCGTTCGTCGTCGCGACCTTCGCGCTGCGCACCATCGCGTCGCTGTTCCGCGAGGAGGTTTCCCGGTGACCCATGCAGCAGTCGCCGCGCCCGGGGCGAGGTTCAAGAAGCTCCTGCGCCGTAAGGACGACCATGGTGGTGCGCCCAAGCTGTCGCCGCTGTGGACGTTCGTCGCCTGGCTCGCCACGCTGGCGTTCTTCGCGCCCGTGGCCTGGATGGTGCTCACCTCCTTCCACCAGGAGGCGGACGCGGCGACCAACCCGCCGACCCCGTTCGCGCCGCTCACCTTCGACCAGTACGAGCTGCTGTTCAGCCGGGACATCACCCCGTTCCTTCTCAACTCGGTCATGGCCAGTGTTCTTTCGACGCTGCTGGTGCTCGCCCTGGCGGTGCCGGCGGCCTACGCGCTGTCCATCAAGCCGGTCGAGAAGTGGACCGATGTGATGTTCTTCTTCCTGTCCACCAAGTTCCTCCCCGCCATCGCCGCCCTGCTGCCGGTGTACCTGATCGTCAAGGACGCCGGGATGCTGGACAACGTGTGGACGCTGGTCATCCTCTACACCGCCATGAACCTGCCGATCGCGGTATGGATGATGCGCTCCTTCCTTGCCGAGGTCCCCAAGGAGATCCTGGAGGCGGCCGAGGTCGACGGCGCGGGCCTGCTCACCGTGCTGTGGCGGGTCGTCGCGCCGGTCGCCATGCCCGGACTCGCTGCCACCTCGCTGATCTGCTTCATCTTCAGCTGGAACGAGTTCATGTTCGCCGTGAACCTCACCGCCACGCAGGCGTCCACCGCGCCGGTGTTCCTGGTCGGCTTCATCACCAACGAGGGCCTGTTCCTGGCCCGTCTGTGCGCGGCGGCCACCCTGGTGTCGCTGCCGGTCCTCATCGCCGGTTTCGCCGCCCAGGACAAACTGGTCCGCGGCCTCTCCCTGGGAGCCGTCAAGTGAAGGCAGCCGTCATCACGCAGCCCGGCAGCGTAGAACTCGCCACCGTGGAGGACCCCGCTCCCGGCCCCCGCGAGGTCGTCGTCGAGGTCGCGGCGACCGGGCTGTGCGGCACCGACCTGCACATCCTCCAGGGGGAGTTCGCCCCGAAGCTGCCCATCATCCCCGGCCACGAGTTCGCCGGGGAGGTCGTGGCCCTCGGCAGCGAGGTCACCGAACTCTCGCTCGGCGACCAGGTCGCCGTGGACCCGTCGCTGTACTGCTTCGAGTGCCACTACTGCCGCCTCGGCCACAACAACCTCTGCGAACGCTGGGCCGCCATCGGCGTCACCCACCCGGGTGCCGCCGCCGAGTACGCCGTGGCGCCCGTCGCCAACTGCGTACGACTGCCCGATCACGTGGACGCCCAGGACGCGGCCCTGATCGAGCCGCTGTCCTGCGCGGTGCGCGGCTACGACGTCCTGCGCAGCCGCCTCGCCTCCCGCGTGCTCGTCTACGGCGCCGGAACCATGGGCCTGATGATGCTCCAGCTCGCCAAGGCCACCGGCGCCGCGAGCGTCGACGTCGTCGACATCAACACCGAACGCCTGGCCGCGGCATGGCAGTTGGGCTGCTCCGCCGGTGCCGCGTCCGCCGACGAGCTCGACCGGCCGCCCTACGGCTGGGATCTGGTCGTCGACGCCACCGGCAACGCGAAAGCCATCCAGGACGCCCTCGGCCGGGTGGGCAAAGGCGGCACGTACCTGCAGTTCGGGGTCGCCGACTACGCCGCCCGGGCCACCATCGAGCCGTACAAGATCTACAACCAGGAGATCACGATCACCGGCTCCATGGCCGTCCTGCACAGCTTCGAACGCGCCGCGGACCTCTTCGCCACCGGTGTCATCGACCCGCGCGTCTTCATCAGTGACCGCCTCCCGCTGGCGGCGTTCCCGGACGCCGTCGCCCGCTTCCAGGCAGGCATCGGCCGCAAGATCCACATCCAGCCCGGCCTCGCCACCGCGTGAACGCCCGAACCGAACGGAACCCCCACATGACCGAGCAGATCCGCCGCGTTCTCGTCCGCTCCCTCGACGACATCACCCTCGAGGAGGTGCCCGCCCCCGTCCCCGGAGACGACGAACTACTGCTGCGCACCACCGTCGTCGGCGTGTGCGGCTCCGACACCCATGCGGCGGCCGGCCACCACCCCTTCATCGACCTGCCCTACCGCCCCGGCCATGAGGCAGTCGGTGTAGTCGCCGCGGCAGGCAAGGGAGCCGAGGACTTCGCGCCCGGCGACCGGGTGATCATCGAGCCCAACCTGTACTGCGGCCGCTGCCCCCAGTGCCGCTCCGGCCGCTACAACATCTGCCAGGAACTGAAGGTCTTCGGCTGCCAGACACCCGGCGCCATGGCCGATCTGTTCACCATCGCGGCCGACCGTGTCCACCGCGTTCCCGACGGCATGACCGACATCGAGGCCGCCCTCGTCGAACCCCTGGCCACCCCGGTGCACGCCGTCGCGAAGGCCGGTGACCTCACCGGACGCACGGTCGCCGTGCTCGGCGCCGGGCCCATCGGTCTGCTCGTCCTCGCCGCCGCCCGGCACGCCGGCGCCGCGAAGATCGCCGTCACCGACCTGCTGCCGGGCAAGCGGGACCGCGCCCTGCGTCTCGGAGCCGACACGGCCCTGCCCGCCGACGCCGCCGACCTCGCTGGCCAGGCCCACGCGGCGCTCGGCGGACCGGCCGACGTGGTCTTCGACTGCGTGGCGCGCGAACAGTCCATCGCCCAGGCCACCGACCTGGTCACCAAGGGCGGCACGATCATCGTCGTCGGCGTCGGAGCCGCCGGCACCACCCCCGTTCGCCTCGACCTCGTCCAGGACCGGGAAATCCGCATCGAGGGCACCCTGATGTACACCGGCGACGACTACCGCACCGCGATGTCCCTGATCTCTTCCGGCGCCATCGACACCGCCGAGATCGTCACCGCCACCTACCCGCTCCAGGACGCCGCCAAGGCGTTCGCCGCATCCGTCGACCCCGAGCAGGTCAAGGTGCTGGTCACGGTGGACGGACCGTAGCCCACGGCCACGCAGGCAGGGACGTGGACATGGACGCGGATACGCACGTCGTACGCGGCGGCCGCCGCACAGGCGGCCCGAGGCCCGCGAGCCGGACGGGCCCCGGCCCGCACCGGTCCGTGTGGGAAACTGCGATACCGGAGCGAGCGGGAAGGAGGGGCGCCGTGACCGCCCGTACGCGACTGTCCCAGGCGGCCGTCGAGGAACGGCGCCAGGCCGTGCTGCGGTACGTCGCCGACCACGGCGAGACCCGCATCGACGACCTCGCCCGGCACTTCGACGTCAGCCTGATGACGATGCACCGGGACCTGGACGACCTCACCGGGCGGCACCTGCTGCGCAAGGAGCGCGGGCGGGCCGTCGCCTTCCCCGCCCTCACCATGGAGACGGCCACCCGCTTCCGCGAGAACAGCGCCCTCGCGGCCAAGAACGCGCTCTGCGCGGCCGTCGCCGACCGGATCAGACCGGGCAGCACGGTGCTCATGGAGGACTCGACCACCCTGTTCCCCCTGGTCCCGGCGCTGGCCGAGGTGGATCAGCTGCACGTCGTCACCAACTCGGTCGGCCTCGCGCAACGCCTCGGGTCCACCGCCCCCGGGGTGAACGTAACCCTGCTGGGCGGCCACTACCGCGGCGACTTCAACTCCTGTACCGGCCCCACCGTCACCCGCGCCCTGTCGCGAATCCGGGCCGACCTCGCCTTGATGTCAGCCAC
The DNA here is from genome assembly GCF_040295365.1 of Streptomyces sp. NPDC002838. Lineage (NCBI taxonomy): Bacteria > Bacillati > Actinomycetota > Actinomycetes > Kitasatosporales > Streptomycetaceae > Streptomyces > Streptomyces sp. NPDC002838. The sequence continues at coordinate 14,901 of NZ_JBEOVF010000088.1, forward strand.
CGCCGTCCTGGACGGACGCCTCTTCCACCCTTTGAACGACTACGTCGAGGTGAAGCTGGCCATGCTCGCCTCCGCCGAACAGGCGCTGCTCCTGGTGGACCACTCGAAGTTCGGCAAGACCGCCACGTACGAGTACGGCTCCGTGGCCGAGTACCACACCGTCATCACCGACACCAGCACCCCCGACGCGGAACTCGCGGCCATACGCGACCTCGGAATCCCCGTCGAGACGGTCGAACCCGAAGAGCCTTCCCTGTGATCCACACCCTGTTCGAAACCCCGAGCGCCTACCGCCCCAGCGACGCGGAGATGGCCGCGCCGGTGCCCCCGGTCCAGGCCGTCCTGTTCGACTTCAGCAACACCCTCTTCCAGATGATCGACCTGGAGACGTGGCTGCGCCGGGTCGGCTCCGCCACCGGCCGCCTCGCCGTGCTGGACGAGCCCGGCGCAGTGGCCGAAATCTCCGACCAGTTGCGCGCCGCCTTCCGGCTGCCCTCCGTCGTAGCCCTCCAGGAAGGCCGAGATCTCTCTTCCGCACAGCACCGCCGCGCCATGTGGGGATGGTGGGCGCAGGTGGACTTCCTGCGCGGCGCAGAGGAGGCGGCCTACCGGGAGCTCACCGCTCCGGACGCCTGGGTTCCCTATCCCGACACCGAACCGGTCCTGCGTTCCCTGCGCGAGCGCGGACTGCGCATCGGCGTCGTCAGCGACTTCGCCTGGGACCTGCGCACCCACCTCGCCCACCACGGGCTGGACGCCTTGATCGACACCTGCGTGATCTCCTACGAGCAGGGCCGGGAGAAGCCCGACCCACAGCTGTTCCTCAAAGCCTGCGCCGGCCTCGGCGTGGACCCCCGCGCCACCCTCATGGTCGGCGACAACCCGGTCCGCGACGGTGGCGCGGCCGCCTGCGGCCTGCGCACCTACATCCTGCCGGCGGAACACCGCACCGGAGAGCGCGGCCTGACGGATGTGCAGCGGCTCGTGGTCTGAGTTGTTCAGCAATCGCAGGGGGCGATCGCGATGTCCTGGGACCGGCGATTGATGCGTTTTAATCAGGTCGGCGGAGGAGACTCACACACTCCCTGGGGGCCGTCACGTTTCGGTCGGCGGGCGCTCGCCGTGGGTCGCGCCGGAGGACGCCGGAGCTGCGCTGTGACCTGCTGCTCTTCGATGCTCCTATCCGCCCTTGATGTCTGGCTGGACGCAAAGACTTGGAACGCTTCAATACGCGTCATGTATCCTGCGGCTTGTCCGCGACAGCCTGGTCACTGTGAGTGCCGTGCGGTCCGGGGTTGAATGAGACCGGAGGTCGAGGAGCGCTGTGGCAACCGCCCGTCCGCGAGTACAGGGGCATGCCGGTCCGAGCATGCAGGACGTCGCTGAGGCCGCGGGCGTCTCGGTCGGCACCGTCTCCAACGTCCTCAACCATCCGTCGAAGGTGAGTCCGGCGACGGCGCAGCGCGTCCGCGAAGCCATCGGCCGACTGGGTTTCGTGCGCAATGACGCCGCCCGGTCGCTGGTGTCGGGATCGACCAACAGCGTCGGCATGGTGCTCGCCGACATCGAGAACTCCCTGTTCATCGACATGGCGCACGGTGCGCAGGACGCCGCCCGCGCGGTCGGCCAGAACCTGCTGCTCGCGAACACGGCGTGCGACATGAAGCTTCAGGACGACTACCTGGACCTCTTCGACGAGTCGCGGGTCACCGGCGTGCTGCTGGCTCCGATGGAGGACTCCTCGGCCGGCATCGCCCGCATCCGTTCGCACGGGCGCCATGTCGTGCTCCTCAACTACGCTCCCAGACCGGGCACCTGCTGTTCCGTGCTGGTCAACAACGAGCACGTCGGATATCTGGCAGCCCGCCATCTCATCGACACCGGGCGCACACGACTGGCCTATGTGGTGGCGCACGACGACTACCAGCCTGTCCGCGACCGGCGCAGGGGAGTGCGCGCGGCGGTCGAGGAGGCGGGACCCGGCATCAGCCTGGAGGAGATCGACAGCGTCGGCCTGACCGCGTCACACGGGCATGTGGTCGGCCAGGATCTCGCGCGGCGAGCCCCTGGCGATCTGCCGGACGGTCTGATCGCCGTCACCGATGAGCTGGCCAACGCCATCATCCATGAGCTGCACACCGTGGCGGGGGTCCGCGTGCCCGACCGGCTCGCGGTCGTCGGCTGTGAGAACAACCGGGCAGCCGGCACCGCGGCGGTACCGTTGACCGCGGTGGACATGCCGGGCCGGATGATGGGGCAGGAAGCGATCCGGCTGCTGATGGACGAGGTGGCTTCGGGCGGCCGGCACCGTCATGCCACCGTCGTGCTGGAGCCCGAGCTGATCGTCCGCGCCAGCGCGCCGAACTGATCGTTCGCCTCCGCGCGCTGACGGGCCGCGCCAAGCGCTCCGCTGAAGCTGCCGCCATGTGCTGCCGGGTTCCGCGACACCATCGTGGCCGGGCGGGATTCCTCGCGCGCTTCAGAGCGCTGTCGGACGGCAGCGGACTTCGCCTGACCTGCGCACTCGTCCGCAATGCTGATCGTCCGCCGCGCCGCAGCCTGCCGGGCTGACCGGCAGTTCGTCACCCGCGCTCGGGGCAGCCCCCGTCGGCCGGGCGCCCCCGACGCCCCCACAGATGCGGTTCGGAAACATCCAGGACAGATCCTTGACACACGCAGACAGGGGTCATAGGTTCCCGGCATCCCTCTATTGAAGCGTTTCAACACACTGCGCGCCGAGGAGCACCTGTGCACAAGACCCTCAGAACCCGCCGTATCGCCCTGCCGTTGACCGCTGCCACCGCGAGCCTGCTGCTGAGCGCCTGCGGCGGCGGGAGCGCCTCGGGCGGCGACGCCAAGGCGTTCACCCTCACCATCAACGACGACAACCACATCGTGCAGCAGGAGCTCACCGCCCTGGGCAAGGGCTCGTGCGCGCCGCAGAACAAGGCTCTGCCGCTGAAGATCCAGACACTGCCGATCGGCAACGTCGACCAGAAGGTGCAGCTTCTCGCCGGCCAGAACGCCCTGCCGGTGCAGTTCGCGGCGGGAGGCACACCGCAGCTCACCAAGACCCTGGACAAGGCCGGGCAGGTCCTCGACCTGGAGAAGACGCTCAAGGACCTCGGCGTCTGGAACAACATCCAGCCGGCCGCCGTCAAGACCGTCGAGAACCTGTACGGCAAGTTCAACGTGATGCCCTACCAGTTCAACATCGAGGGCATCTGGTACAACAGGAAGCTCTTCGCCGACCACGGCATCGCCGTCCCGACGACATACGACCAGTTGGTCGCGGCGGCGGCGAAGCTCAAGGGCGCCGGTGTCACCGCGTTCTCCGCGGACGGGAAGGACGGCTGGCCCCTCACCCGTCTGGTCAGCGGCTACATCTACCGCGCACTCGGCCCGGAGGCCCTGCAGGCGGTGGCCGACGGCAAGGCCAAGCTGACGGACCCGGCCTACGTGAAGGCTGCCCAGGCCATCGCCGACCTGGGCAAGGCGGGCTACTTCGGCAAGGGCGTCGGATCGATCGACTACGACACAGCGTCGCAGCAGTTCCTGACCGGCAAGGCCGCGATGTACTACATGGGCAGCTGGGCGCTCGGAGACTTCAACGACCCGGCCAAGAACAAGATCGGTGCGGACAACGTCGGCTTCATGCCGTTCCCGGCGGTCAAGGGCGGGATGGGCAGCGCGGACCAGATCCCGGCCAACGTCGGTCTCCCGGTCGCCGTCTCCGCCAAGTCCTACGACGCCAAGGTCGGCGACTGGCTCTCCTGCATCACCAAGAACTACGGCGCCGCCTCGCTGAAGGACCAGGGCACGGTCTCCGGGTTCAAGCCCAACGGCGACACCGGCACACTGCCTCCGCTCACCCAGACCGTCCAGGACACCATCACCAAGACCAAGACCAGCACCCTGTGGTTCGAGGCGCTCTTCAACACGAAGGCGACAGAGACCAGCCAGACGAACGCCGCGCCGCTCGTCAACGGATCCATCTCGGCCAAGGACTTCATGCGGAAGATCCAGGCGGATCTCGACAACGGCTGATCCCTCCCGCACCACCGTGGTCCGCACCACCCCCTTCGTGAGAGAGCCGACATGCGTTCAGTTCTGGGAGACCGCCGTGCCATCGCCGTCCTGCTGGGCCCGGCGCTGCTGGTGTACACCCTGGTCATGCTGGTACCGATGGGCTGGTCCCTCGGCTACACCTTCTTCACGGGCAACGTCATCGAGGGCTTCACCTTCGGGGGGCTCGGAAACTTCGACAAGCTCTGGCACGACCCGCAGGCGCACTCGGCGCTGTGGTTCACCTTCAAGTACGCGATCGCGGTCAGCGCCGGGCAGGTCCTCTGCGGGTACCTGCTCGCACTGCTCTACGTGTTTGTCCTGCGCAAGTCGTCCGCGGTCGTCCGCACCCTGGTGTTCTTCCCGGTGATCCTTCCGACGGTCGCCGTGGCCCTGATGTTCCAGAAACTCTTCGCCGTCGCGCCGCAGAACGGCCTGGCCAACGTCGCCCTAGAAGGGATGGGCATCCACCACGGCGACTGGTTCGCCGGCGCGGGCGGCTCCTTCATCGTCCTGGTCGTCATGGACGTGTGGCGCTCCATGGGCTTCTACGGCGTCCTCATCTTCGCCGGGCTCCTCGACATCCCCGACGAGACGCTCGAGTCGGCGCGGATGGACGGCGCCACCGGATGGCGGCTGATCCGGCACATCGTCCTGCCGCTGTCCGCGCCCGTGCTGCTGTCGTCGGTCGTGTTCAGCATCAACGGCACCCTCAAGGTGTTCGACTCGGTCCTCGCCCTGACCAACGGCGGGCCGGGCAGCGACACGACGCCCCTGACCCTCTACATGTTCCGCACCGCGTTCTCCTACGGCGACTACGGCTACGGCAGCACCATCGCCTCGCTGCTCACCGTCGTCTGCCTCGCCGTCACCCTCATCATCTTCCGCTTCTCGCGCCGCGAACCGAGCAAGGGCTGAACCTCCATGACCGACTCCATGAAGGCACCGCCGCGGGAACTCCTCGCCCGTCCCGGGGCGGGCTCCGTCCGAGGGCGGGCGTATGCCCGGCGCCTGACGCGGAACCTGCTCGTCACGCTGCTGGTGGTCGTCGAGGTGACGCCGCTGCTGTGGCTGGTGCTCAGTTCCTTCAAGACCCAGTCCGAGTTCGTGAACGACCCTGCCTGGTCGCTGCCGGGGGAGTGGGAGCTGCACAACTACGCCGACGCCTGGACGAGCGGGAACGTCGGCCTCTACATCAGCAACAGCCTCCTGGCCACCGTGCCCTCGCTCGCGCTCATCATCGTCCTCGGCACAGCCGCGGGCTTCGCCCTGGAGGTCATGATCTGGCGCGGACGCCACCAGGTGCTCCTCGTCTTCCTGCTGGGCATCATGGTGCCGAGCCAGATGATCCTGCTGCCCCTGTTCCGGGTGTACTTCCAGGGCGGTCTCTCCGGCACGATGTGGCCGCTGATCATCACCTACACCGCCGTCGGGCTCCCGCTCACCGTTTTCATGATGGCCACCTACTTCCGGGCCGTCCCGCGGGAGATCTTCGAGGCCGCCACCCTCGACGGGGCGGGCATGCTCACCGCGTTCTGGCGGATCGGATTCCCCGTCGTCCGCAACGCCGTCTTCACGGTCGCGCTGGTGCAGTTTTTCTTCATCTGGAACGACCTGCTCGTCTCGCTCACGTTCACCACCGACGACAGCCTGCGCACCGTCCAGGTCGGACTGCTCAACTTCACCGGTCAGTACGGAGAGACGGCCTACGGACCGCTGTTCGCCGCGATCAGCATCAACGTCGTCGGCGCCCTGGTGCTCTACCTGTTGATCAACCAGCGCATCATCAAGGGCCTGACCGCCGGCGCGGTGAAGGGATGAGGGACGAGCGGATACCCGCGGTGACCGTCCCCACCGCGGAACATCACCGGGAGCCGTTCGGCATCGGCGAGTCGTCGCCCCGGATCTCCTGGAAGACCACAGCACCCGCCGGCTGGACGCAGCACGCGTATGAGATCGAGGCCACCCGCGCCGACGGGACGTATCGCACGGGCTGGGTGACCGCCCGGGATTCCGTGCTCGTCCCCTGGCCCCTGCGGCCACTGACGTCCCGGGAAGCATGCGAGGTCCGGGTGCGGGTCCGCGGGACCGACCAGGCCGTCGGCGGCTGGAGCCCACCGCTGCGCATCGAGACGGGCCTGCTGAAACCGACGGACTGGACGGCCCGCGCGATCTCGCCGCACGAGCCACACCTGCCGGAGAGGCCGGACGCCGAGCGCCGACCGCCCCTGCTGCGCAAGGAGTTCGCCGTCGCCGCGGACGTCGAGCGCGCACGGCTGTACGTCACCGCCCACGGCCTGTACGAGATCGAGATCAACGGCCGACGGGTCGGCGACCACGCCCTCGCACCCGGCTGGACCAGCTACCACCACCGGCTTCGCTATCAGACCCACGACGTCACCGACCACCTGCGCGCCGGTGCCAACGCCATCGGCGCGTGGCTGGCCGACGGCTGGTACCGGGGGCGGCTGGGCTTCGGCGGCGGCCACGCCGACCTCTACGGCGACCGGGTCGCGCTCATCGCCCAACTGGAGATCGTCCACCGCGACGGAACCGTCACCGTCGTCGGCACCGACACCTCCTGGCGCGCCGGCCAGGGCCCCATCCTTTCCTCGGGACTGCTCGACGGCGAGACCTACGACGCGCGCGAGGAACCGCCCGGCTGGTCGAGTCCCGGGTTCGACGACGGCGACTGGTCGCCGGTGGACATCGTCGACCGGGACCCGGCGACTCTGGTCGCACCCACCGGCCCGCCGGTGCGCTGCACGCAGGAGATCATCCCTGTCCTGGTGACCTCTCTCGACGGCGACCGGCTCCTGGTGGACTTCGGGCAGAACCTGGTCGGCAGGGTCCGCATCACCGTGTCCGGTCCGGCCGGGCACACGGTCGTCATCCGCCACGCCGAGGTGCTCCAGGACGGAGAGCTGTGCGTGCGCCCCCTGCGCGATGCCGTGTCCACCGACCGGTACACCCTGCGCGGCGGCGCCCCCGAGACCTGGGAGCCGCGTTTCACCATCCACGGATTCCGGTACGCCCAGATCACCGGCTGGCGCGGCAGCGGCTTCCCGAGCCGCGACATCGTCGCCCGCGTCCACCACACCGACATGGCCCGCACCGGCTGGTTCGAATGCTCCAACGAGCAGGTCAGCCGACTGCACGAGAACGTGGTGTGGAGCCTGCGCGGAAACTTCGTCGACCTTCCCACCGACTGCCCGCAGCGTGACGAGCGGCTCGGCTGGACCGGTGACATCCAGATCTTCGCGCCCACGGCCGCCTTCCTGTACGACTGCCACGGCATGCTCGCCTCCTGGCTGCGCGACGTCGCCGTCGAACAGCACGACGACGGGACCGTCCCCTGGTACGTCCCCTCGATCCCGGGGGGCGAGCAGTGGACCCCCGCCCGACCGGGCGCCGGCTGGGGCGACGTCGTAGCACTCACTCCGTGGGATCTCTACCGGGCCTCGGGCGACACCGCTCTGCTCGCCGCCCAGTACGAGAGCGCACGGCGATGGGTCGACCTCATCACCGCACTCGCCGACGAGTCGGGCCTGTGGAATCGCGGCTACCAACTCGGGGACTGGCTCGACCCGTTCGCACCCCCCGAAGACCCCAGCGCCGGCCGCACCGACCGCCACCTCATCGCCACGGCGTACTACGCCTGGTCGCTGCGGCATGTGGCATGGACCGCCGACGTCCTGGGACGTGAGGACGACCGGGACCGCTATGGGGAACTCGCGCGACGAGTCCGGCAGGCGTTCGCCGGCGCGTACGTGTTGCCCGGCGGCTTGATGACCAGCGACACCCAGACCGCCTACGCCGTCGCCCTCCAGTTCGACCTCCTCCCCGACGAGGCAGCCCGGGCCGCCGCCGGACGGCGCCTGGCCGAACTGGTCGCGGCGGGCGGCCATACCATCCAGACCGGATTCATCGGCACCCCGCTGGTGGCACCCGCGCTGAGCACCACGCACCATGACGACACCGCCTACGCCCTGCTCCTCCAGCAGGAGTGCCCCTCGTGGCTGTACGCGCTCAAGCACGACGCCACCACCATCTGGGAACGCTGGGACAGCATGCTGCCCGACGGCACCGTCAATCCCGGCGAGATGACCTCGTTCAACCACTACGCCCTCGGCGCCGTCGCCCAGTGGCTGCACAGCACGGTCGCCGGGCTCAACGCGAGTACGCCGGGCTACCGCGACATCGTCTTCCGTCCACGACCGGGCGGCGGCATCACCTGGGCGAGTGCCGCCCACGAGTCGCCGTACGGACGTGTGGCGATCCGATGGGAGCTGCGGGAAACGGATCTCAGCGTCGAAACGACCGTGCCCACGGGGGCCACCGGACGGATCGAGTGGCCCGACGGCGGCGTAAGCACCCTGCCGACCGGGACCACCATCACCCGACGACCGTATCCCGGCTCCGACTCACACTGACCCGTCCATGATCCCGGCCGGTTCGCGCCAACACCAGAGCGAAACAAAGGAGTCTCGCATGAGCAGCCATCACGCCGCCGATGAGTCCAGCCCCGGAATACGCAGACATCGGCAGCGTTCTGTCCTCGCCACGATCGTCGTCACTCTCCTGACGGTTCTCGGCTTGATCACCGCCTCCCCCGCACAGGCACTCAGCGGTGATCTCCGCATGCACGACCCGAGTGTCATCAAGGTGGGCAGCTGCTACTACGGCTTCTCCACCGGGTTCGAGAACGACCCGCTCAACCCCAGTGGATCCATCACTCTCCGCAAAACGTGCGGCGGCACCGCGGCCTCCGGATGGACCAAGGTCGGCAACGTCTGGTCGTCGACCCCGTCCTGGATCACCGCCAAGCTCGGCTCGACCCCGCCGAACATCTGGGCCCCGGACATCAAGTACTTCAACGGGAAGTACCACCTGTACTACGCCGGATCCCGCTGGGGCACCAACTACGCCGTGATGGGCCTCGCCACCGCCACCCACATCGAGGGTCCCTGGACCGACCAGGGCATGGTCACGGACGTCAACTACCCGATCGACCCCAACGTCGACTGGGGACCGGACGGCCGGCTGTACATCTCCTGGGGTTCCTGGACCGGCTCCGGCACCTACATGCACGTCCTGGACCAGTCCACCGGCAAGCTGTCCACCACTGACCACAACCTCTGGCGCATCGCCGTCGGCATCGAAAACCCGACGATCATCCTCAACGGCGGCTACTACTACCTCTTCGGCTCCAAGGGCACCTGCTGCAGCGGGACCAACAGCACCTACTACACCGTGGTCGGCCGGTCCACCAGCATCACCGGACCGTACCTGGACCAGAACGGCACCGACATGGCCTCCGGTGGCGGGACCACCGTCCTGACCGGCGCATACCCCAGGGTGGCCGCCGGCGGCGCCGACGCCTACGACGACGGCACGTCCAAGTTCCTCGCCTACCACTACTACGACGGCAACAACTCAGGGCAGGAGACCCTCGACATCCGGCAGGTGACTTTCGCGGGTGGCTGGCCGGTCATCGCCAGTCCGCTCGGGGCCGCGAACAACCGCCTGCTGAACCGCAACAGCGCCAAGTGCGCGGACGTCTGGAGCCTGAGCACGGCGGACGGGGCGGCGGTGAACTCCGGCAACTGCAACTCCGGGGCCAATCAGCAGTGGGTGCCCACCGCCGTGGGTTCCAATTACGAACTGCGCAACGTCAACAGCGGCAGATGTTGCCGCTCATGTACTCCCGGATCTCCTCCGGCGAGCTGGTGTGGCCCTCCTGGATGCAGCCGACGCCGGACATGATCTGGCCGGGGGTGCAGTAGCCGCACTGGAAGGCGTCCTCGTCGATGAACGCCTGCTGCAGAGGGTGCAGCTCGTCGCCCTTGGCCAGGCCCTCGATCGTGGTGACCTCGGCGCCCTCCAGCCGCACCGCCAGCGTCAGGCAGGAGTTGACCCGCTGCCCGTCGACCAGCACTGTGCACGCCCCGCAGGCCCCGGCGTTACAGCCCTTCTTCGAACCGGTCAGGTCAAGGTGCTCGCGCAGCAGATCCAGTAGCGAGGTCCGGTTGTCGACCGTCACCGTCCGCCGGGTGCCGTTCACCGTCAGGGACACACGGCTGGATGGGGCCGCACCCTTGGCGGTCGCTTCCTCGGCGCCGGCCAGGAACGTTCCGCCGGCCACCACGACACCGCCCACCGCGACACCGGTGGCGATGACGGTGCGCCGACTGGGCCCCGAGCTGGACTCACCGGCTCCGGTGGGCGGAGAAACAGCAGAATCAGGGAGTTCAGAGGACATACGTTCGCCTTTGCGTCACGGACGGATCAGTCGTGTACACCAGCGGGAGACCAGGCACGAGATCGACGCCACCGCGGGAAACTGGGTGACCGCTCGCCTCGACGGGTCGGCTGATCACGCGGAGAGTCTTGCATCACAGGCGTCACCCATGGCAGGGAGAGTTTTGTCCCCCCTTGCTTTTCCTTGGCCTTTCCTTGGCTTTCTTTGCCCGCGAGTAAGCGCTAGGTAAAGGAGGAAGGGTGGTCATGCCCCCTCTAGTGGTCCCTTCGGAGAGGTAGCGGCGGTCCAGACCTGCCACTCGTCGTGGAGTTCAGCCAGGACGGCGACGGCAAGCCGGGCCAGGGCCGCAGGGTCAGGGAAGACCTGCACGACGTCGGCCCTGCGTTTGATTTCTCGGTTCGGCCGCTCCAGCGGATTGGTCGACCGGATCTTGTTCCAGTGGGCCGGCGGGAAGTCCGCGAACGCGGTGATGTCCGTCGCAGAGTCCAGCAGCATCGTCCTGACCTGCCGGAACTTCCGTCCGAGCATGTCGGCGACCCACGTCCAGCTGGGTGCGGACGGCCCTGGCGGTGGTCTGCGCGAAGAAAAGACCACACCCGGCACCCCTGGCCGGGTCAACCGAACGAAGAGCTCACCGCATCCCCCAGAACAACGTGGGGAGCCTTTTCAGCGCGGCCACGGATCGGGCGACGGTGGTGGGGTGGGTGGACTGCGGCAACGCCCGAGGCTCCCGGTGCCATTGAGGGAGTGTTCGAAGTCTCGACCCATCCGTAGGAGCCTCGTTGGTTCCGTACCCTGCCGCACTCGACCTTCCCCACGCTCCGGTCGAGTGGGCCACGATGCTCATCGTCAATCGTGAGGGTGACCGGCGGTGCAGGCTGCCGCCGCACCAGCGTGCGCTGGTCGCCCTGGTGTACCTGCGTGGCCACGACATCCTCTCGCATCGCGGCCTGTTTCCGGGATATCGGTCGGTACCGCCCACGCCTAAGTCACGGCCCGACGGTCTACTCGCCGATCGTGCTCCAAGATTGCTGAAGGTGCTGCGCGAGACAGACGCGGACTTCGTCCTGCTCGACGGACCTCACCGAGTGCGCGTCCGGGAGTGAACCCATGCTCCGTTGACCGCGTTCGGTCAATCGACGCAGGACTGCCGGTGACGCGGACCGCGAGGCTGTCCGCGAATGCCGGTCACGAGTGGGCGAGAAGTCAACTCACTGTCACCCCTCCATGCCAGGTTGAGCGCCGGTTCGGACGAAGCCATCCGGCAGTGATCGAGTCATGCGGTTGTGCTGGGATCCCGTGGGACGGTTGCGCAGTGCCGTTCCGGACGGGGGTCTGACTCATGAAATCTATGACCGAAGTGTCCAGTCACGGGCTTGTCGACTGTCGTTGCGGGATGGCGCCTGCTGTCACCGAGCCACAGGGCGTGTCCCAATAGGGGCCTTGCCGAGTTTCAGGCGCCATCACGGTTCAGACCGCCCGAGCGGGCCGGTGCCATCTACTCAGCACGTCACCGCGCGGGAGGCGAACCACCATGACGAACAGACAGCGCAGCACCTCCTCCAGTATGGATCCTCCCGTTCCGGGCGAGGTCGTGCTGGGCGTGGACACAACACGGCGAGGTCCATGTCGCCGCCGTGGTCTCCCCGCGGGAAGGTCCTGGGCACCGAGTCTTTCCCGGCCACGGCGGCTGGCTACCGTCGGCTGCTCGTCTGGGCCCGCGAGCTGGGGGCGGTGCGCCGGGCCGGTGTGGAGGGCACCGGCACCTTCGGCGCGGGCCTGTCCCGTTACCTGCTAGCTCAGCAGGTCCAGGTGTACGAGGTGAACCGGCCCGACCGCTCGGCCCGCCGTCTGCTGGGGAAGTCGGACCCGCTCGATGCGCAGGCCGCCGCGCGGGCCGTGCTCAGCGGTCGCGCCCGGGCCCGGGCCAAGTCCGGCGACGGTCCGGTGCACAGCGCCCGGATGTTCAAACTCGCGAAAGACTCCGCAGTCAAGGCCCGTACCCAGGCGATCAACCAGCTCAAAGCTGTCCTGGTCATAGCCGACCCGGCCCTACGGGAACGACTGTCCAGCCTGGGCAACCGCGAGCTGTTCCGCACCTGCGCGCGCCTCAGCCCGCTCGACGGCGAAGACGGCGGGGGCGATGAGGACGCCGTGGCCCAGGCCACCGTCATCACCCTGAGCCTGCTGGCCCAGCGCATCGAGCAGCTCACCGGGCAGATCGATGAGCTGAATCAGCGCCTGACCCAGCTCGTCGAACGCCACGCCCCGCAACTGCTCATACCGGTGGGCATCGGCCCAGACAGCGCCGTCACTCTCCTGATCACCATGGGAGACAACCCCGAGCGGCTGAACACCGAGGCATCCTTTGCCGCCCTTTGCGGAGTCAGCCCCATCGAGTACTCCTCTGGCCGTCGGAGCACGCGCCGGCTCAACTACGGCGGCAACCGCCAGGCCAACGCGGCCCTGCACCGCATCGTGTTCACCCGCCTGCGCCACGACCCACGCACCCAGGCGTACTACGAACGCCGCACCCAGGAGGGCAAGACTCGACGTGAGATCATCCGATGCCTCAAGCGGTATGCAGCCCGCGAGGTCTTCAACCTGGTCAGACCGGTTTCCTGCACCCCCGCGTTATAGGGGCGTCCGTGCGCTCCGACAACAGCCGTCGAGTCCACGCCAGCGCGTGGGGCTCGGATAACCGGTCCCGCTGGGAGGGGAGGACCACGGGCGGGGTGGACGTCGAGGTATTGGTGAGCACAGTCAAGTCTCCGTCTCGCACTGGATGGGCTTTAACGGAGTCCTCTATGAAAAAAAGACCGACTGATCCCCCGCGAAATCACGAAAGTCATTTGGTCGGGCATTGCGCCGCAGATTGGTGTCCGTCCGCGTGGTCCCGTGTGGTGCCGGGATAAGCTCCCCATATCCGGGCTCCATCGGAGCGCGTAAATCCGGTGAACGGGGCGGATCATGTCAGACAGTCAGAAGACGGTTGAACGGGTCGTCATCCCGGCGGTGCCGGCCCGGCCGGAGGCGTACGACCCCGCGACCCGGGCCGCGCTGGAGCACATCGACCGCCAGGCCGTGCGCGCCGTCGCCGACGGCCGCCCGGAGTCCACCCGCGACGCCTACACCCAGGACTGGGCGAGCTGGAGCAAGTTCTGCGCCGCCTCCGGCGTGCCGGTGCTCGCTGTCACCCCCGGCACGCTGGTGATGTTCGTCGAGTGGCTGTGGACCCAGCCCGGAGGACGCCGGGGGACGTGCACCGCACCGTCGACGATCGACCGGCGGATCTCCGGCACCGTGGTGACCGCCCGCGCCGAGCACGGCGTGCGGCTGGAGGACGGCGTTGCCCGTCTCGCCCGCAACCGGCTCAAGCAGCTGGTGAAGGAGATGGAGGAGAACGGCGAGACTCGCGGCCGGGGCCAGGCGCCGCCGCTGCTGGTCGAGCATCTGGTAAAGATCAGCGCCGCCTGCCCGGACAACCTCATGGGCATCCGCGACCGCGCCCTGGTCCTTATGCACTTCGCTGTCGCCGGCCGCGAGCACGAACTCGCCTTCAACCGCGTGCGCGACTACGCCGAGACCCCCGGCGGCATCCAGGCCGACCTGCGCGTGTCCAAGGTCCGCCCCCGCATCGTCCCCGTCCCCTACGGCTCCCGGCCGTCGATCTGCCCGGTCCGCGCGTGGCAGGCGTGGAAAGAGGCCGCCGACCTCACCGACCCCGGCAGCTACGCCTGGCGGCGCCTGCACAACCGCTGGCACACCGTCATGGACAGCGGACTGCAGCCCGAATCCATCGGCGACATCGTCACCCGCGCAGGCGAACGCGCCGGGATCGAGATCCGCTTCACCGGCCACAGCCCCCGCCGCGGACTCGCCACGTCCTCCCGCCTCAAGGGCCACGACCAGATCGTCATCGCCAAGCAGGGCGGCTGGGCCCCGCACTCCAAGGTGCTCGCCGGCTACCTCGAAGTCGTCGACCAGTGGGAGGACAACGCCCTGCTCGGCGTGCTGTAGACGGATCTGTCGCACCGGACGGGCCCTCCCGGGCGGCTGGCCGCCTAGGCCGTTTCGTTCGGATCATCTGATCGTTGGTCCGGGTGTGCCGTTGACTGATGCGCAGTGGGCGCGGATCGAGCCGTTACTCCCGGAC
>NZ_JBEOVF010000089.1:0-28020 GCF_040295365.1 Streptomyces sp. NPDC002838
CATGATGGACGAACCGGCCTGCACCGGCGGCAGGTTGATCTCGCCCAGTCCCGCGCGCGGCCCGCTGGACAGCAGGCGCAGGTCGTTGCAGCTCTTGGACAGCTTGACGGCGATCCGCTTGAGCACGCCGGACATCTGGACGAACGCGCCGCAGTCCTGGGTGGCTTCCACCAGGTTGGCGGCGGTGACCAACTGCAGTCCGGTGATCTCGCAGAGGTGACGGCGGGCCGACTCGGCGTATCCGACGGGGGCATTCAAGCCCGTCCCGATCGCCGTGGCGCCCAGGTTGATCTCATGGATCAGCTCGACGGCCTCGGCAAGACGGCTGCGGTCCTCGTCGATCATGACGGCATATGCGGAGAACTCCTGACCGAGCGTCATCGGCACCGCGTCCTGCAACTGTGTACGGCCCATCTTGAGCACGTCATGGAACTCGACGGCCTTGGCCGCGAAAGCGTCCTGCAGTACAGCCATCGCCTTGAGCAGTCCACGGACCGCGAACACCGTCGCGATCTTCACGGCGGTCGGGTAGACGTCATTGGTCGACTGGGAGAGGTTGACGTCCTCATTGGGGTGCAGATGCCCGTACTGGCCCTTGGCGTGTCCCAGCAGCTCCAACGCCCGGTTGGCGACGACCTCGTTGGCGTTCATGTTGGTCGAGGTGCCGGCCCCGCCCTGGATGACGTCGACGACGAACTGGTCGTGCAGTCCGCCGTCGCGGATCTCCCGGCAGGCCGCGACGATCGCCGCGGCCTTCTCCGGCTCCAGCAGGCCGAGTTCCTCGTTGGCGCGGGCGGCCGCCTCCTTGACGGCGGCGAGGGCATCGATCAAGTGCGGGTAGGCGGAAATCGGGGTGCCCGTGATGGGGAAGTTCTCCGTGGCACGCAGGGTGTGGACGCCCCAGTACGCGTCGGCGGGGACATCCCGGTCTCCGAGCAGGTCGTGCTCACTGCGGGTAACGGCGGCGGTCATGAGGATGCGGCCTCTTTCTGAGGGGCGAGGGTGAGGGAGCGGGTGGAGCAGGGGGAGGAACGACCGGATCGGCGGGTGACCGGCCCGGCGGAGCGATACGACGCGGGCGGCGGCCAGACGCCCAGGGGCGCGGGGCTGTGAGAACGTGCGGCTCCGCCGTGTGGGCGCGACCAGCCACAGCGCCGCCGCAGCCGGTCGAACACAGCACTCCCTACGTCGCTCAACCGGCCTGCCGTCAGGCGCAAGCCGGCTCGCTGACCGGGTCAAGCGCCCGCACCGGGCGGACGCAGCCGACCGGTGCGCCGCCGCCGAGCAGCGGCTCCCCCGCGAACTCGGCGAGCGCCGCCGGGTCGACGCCGGCCCGGGCCAGGGCAGCCGCGGCAACCGGGATGCGTGCCCGGTTGGCGCCATCGGCGATCTTCACGGCGATCGCCCGGCCGTCCGGCAGCGCGGCGACATGAACCCCCTCGAAGCCGTCCTTGGCGAGCAGCCCCGGCACGGCCCGCATCAGGACGGCCACATCCCGGCCGGAGCCGGACGCCATCTCGGCGTGCTCGCGCATCGCGTCGGCGACACGCGCCTCCGGCGTCCCCGGAGCGGCGGTGGTGACCCGGGCGGCCGCCCGCGCGAGACCGTGCAGCGAGACGGAGAACAGGGGCGCGCCGCAGCCGTCGACGGTCACCCGGGCGATGCGCTGCCCGGTGAGGTCCTCGACGATCTCCGCGATCGCCTGCTGGAGGGGGTGCCCGGGGTCGAGGTAGTCGTCCAGGGACCAGCCGTTGAGCTTGCAGGTGTAGAGCATGGCCGCGTGCTTGCCGGAGCAGTTCTGGGCGAGCCGGGAGGGCAGGCGGCCCTCCCGTGTCCAGTCGTCCCGGACCACCGGGTCGAAGGGCAGGTCGGGCACGTTGCGCAGGTGGTCCTCGGTGAGCCCGGCGAGGTCGAGGATGCGCCGGGTGCCGGCGAGGTGGCGTTCCTCGCCGGAGTGGCTGGCCGCGGTGAGGGAGAGCAGGTCGCCGTCGAGCGGGAACCCGGCCCGGACCATGGCGACGGCCTGGACGGGCTTGAGGGCCGAGCGTGGGTAGAACGCGGCCTCGATGTCGCCGAGTTGGAGCTGGATCCCGCCGTCGGCGTCGAGGACGACGACGGAGCCGTAGTGAAGTCCCTCGATCAGCCCACCGCGGATGAGGTGGGCGACGGGGGCGTGGAGGGGTTCGCGGACAAGGGGTGCGTCCGCTATGGAACTGCTGTGCATCACTGCCCGCATTTCATGGGCCGCCGCGTGCCTCACGCGTCGGCTCCGGTGGTGGACTCGCGCGCCGTACGGCCGCGGATGCCGAACCATCCGGCGACCAGCGCCCCGACGATCAGCGGCAGGCACAGCACGGTGGTGCGTCCGGCGCCGCCGTCGGCGTACATGAGGACCAGGACGGAGGCGAGGAACACCAGCGTCACGAGTTCGGTCCAGGGTGATCCCGGCAGACGGTAGCCGGGGCGGGACAGTTCGCCCTGCTGGGTCTTCTGCCAGAACATCAGGTGGCAGACCATGATCATGCCCCAGGTGGAGAGGATGCCGATCGCCGCGAAGTTCAGCACGATCTCGAACGCCTCGGCGGGGACGACGAAGTTGAGGCCGACGCCGAGGACGCAGAATCCGCTGGTGAGCAGGATGCCGCCGTACGGGACCTTGCTGCGGCTCATCACCGAGGTGAACTTGGGCGCGGAACCGGACATCGCCATGGAGCGCAGGATGCGGCCGGTGGAGTACAGGCCGGAGTTGAGCGAGGACATCGCCGCGGTGAGCACGACCAGGTTCATCACGCCGCCGGCCGCCGGGACGCCGATGTTGGACAGCACGGTCACGAAGGGACTCTCGCCGGCGGTGTACTTGTTCCACGGCAGCAGCATCGACAGCAGGACGACCGAGCCGACGTAGAACAGGCCCACGCGCCACATGATCGAGTTGATCGCCTTCGGCATGATCTTCTCGGGGTTCTCGGTCTCACCGGCCGCGACGCCGACCAACTCGACGGAGGCGTAGGCGAAGACGACGCCCTGGATGATCAGCAGCATCGGCAGGAGGCCGTTGGGGAAGACGCCCCCGTGGTCGGCGATCAGGGACGGGCCGGGGGTGTGACCGTCGACGGGCTGCTGGGTGACCAGCAGGAAGATGCCGATCAGCATGAAGACGACGAGCGCGCTGACCTTGATGATCGCGAACCAGAACTCCAGTTCGCCGAAGATCTTCACCGAGATGAGGTTCACGGTGAGCACGACCGCGAGCGCGATCAGCGCGATCACCCACTGCGGGATGTCGGAGAACATGCCCCAGTAGTGGGTGTAGGTGGCCACCGCCGTGATGTCGGCGATGCCGGTGGTCGCCCAGTTGAGGAAGTACATCCAGCCGGCCGTGTACGCGCCCTTCTCGCCGAGGAATTCGCGGGCGTACGACACGAAGGCGCCGGAGGAGGGCCGGTACAGGACGAGTTCACCGAGGGCGCGCACGACCAGGAAGGCGAAGAGGCCACAGACCGCGTAGGCGATGAAGAGGGAGGGCCCGGCGTCGGCGAGGCGGCCGCCGGCGCCGAGGAACAGGCCGGTGCCGATGGCGCCGCCGATGGCGATCATGTTGACGTGCCGGGACTTCAGGGACTTGCTGTAGCCCGCGTCTCCCGCGTCGACGTGCACGGCCGGTTTGCGTGTCTCCTCTCGGAGGTACTGCTCGCTCACGCCTCGGGTCCGCCTTCCGTGGGGGTGTCCGTGCGCGTGGGGCGCACGATGTCGGTGAGGGTCGTCGAGACACGGTCGAGGTGGTGGGCCATGGCCTCCACCGCGTCGTGTTCGGAACCGTCGATCAGCGCCTCGACGATCGCGCGGTGCTCACGGTTGGACTGCTCGCGCCGACCGCCCAGTTCGTTCAGGAACGCCGACTGGCGGGCCAGTGCGTCGCGGATCTCCTCGATGACCCGGCGGAAGACCGGGTTCTGCGCGGCCTCGGCCACGCCGAGGTGGAAGAGCGAGTCCATCGCGACCCATGCGGTGGTGTCGGTCTCCCGCTCCATCCGGTCCAGGAGGTGGGCCAGGTGGTCCAGGTTCTCCGGGGTACGGCGCCGGGCCGCGTACCCGGCGACCGGGATCTCGACGTGGCGGCGCACCTCCAGCAGATCGCTGGCCGCGTAGTCGCCGAAGGTGGGGTCCTCGACGGCGCCGGCGACGACGAAGGTGCCCTTGCCGGTCTTGGAGACGGTGAGCCCCATGGCCTGCAGGGCCCGCAGTGCCTCCCGGAGCACGGGCCGGGAGACCTCGAGGGTCCGGCACAGCTCCGCCTCGGAGGGGAGCTTGTCGCCGATCGCGTAGTCGCCGCGCTCAATGGCGCCGCGAAGGTGGGAGAGCACCGCTTCCATCGCGCTGACGCGTCGCGGTCCCCGGCCACCTGTCTGGCTGTCTGACAGGTTCACGGGAGCGATACTCCGGGTGCTGTAGGGGCCCTGTCAAGGCGACTGAAAGAGGAATTTCAGGGGTGTGACACCTGAAAGCAGCCTCACACCCCGTGCGGTCAGCTACTGAGCCCGCCTGTGGCCAGCAGCCCGAACAGCAGCACGCCGACGATGATCCGGTAGACCACGAAGGCGTTGAACGAGTGCCTGGCGACGAACTTCAGCAGCCAGGCGATGGAGGCGTAGGCGACGACGAAGGACACGACGGTCCCGACGGCGAGCGGGGCCGCGCCCACGCCCGCCCCCAGGGCGTCCTTGAGCTCGTACAGCCCGGCGCCGGTCAGGGCGGGGATGCCGAGGAAGAACGACAGCCTGGTAGCGGCCACGCGGTCCAGGTCCAGGATCAGAGCCGTGGACATGGTGGCGCCGGAGCGGGAGAAGCCAGGGAAGAGCAGGGCGAGGATCTGGGAGCCACCGACCAGCATCGCGTCCTTGAACGAGGTGTCGTCCTCCCCGCGCTTGTGCCGGCCCATCTGGTCGGCCGCCCACATCACCCCGCTGCCGACGATCAGCGAGCCCGCCACCACCCACAGCGAGGCCAGCGGCCCCTCGATGAGCGGCTTGGCCGCCAGGCCCACGGCGACGATCGGGATGGTCGCGCAGATCACCCACCAGGCGAATTTGTAGTCGTGGTGGTACCGCTCTTCGCGATGGGTGAGCCCCCGGCCCCACGCGGAGACGATCCGCACGATGTCCTTGAAGAAGTACACGAGCACGGCGGCGATCGCGCCGACCTGGATCACGGCCGAGAACCCGACGACGGCATTGTCGTCCACGGGGATGCCCATGAGCCCCTCGACGATCTTCAGATGGCCGGTGGACGACACGGGCAGGAACTCGGTCACCCCCTCGACGGCTCCGAGGACGACGGCCTGACCGACGCTGATGACGCTCATGGGATCCAGTTCTTCTCAGGGCGGGGGTGTGCGGCGGGCACAGTCTTACTACACGCGGACGAGAATCCGGCCTTATGCCCACACCGCCTGTGCCAGCGCCACCCCCGCGAGGGCCGCTCCCAGACCCGCGAGCACGCTCGCCACCACGTTGGCGACGGCGTGCAGCCCCGCCCCCGTCTCGGTCAGCCGCAGGGTCTCGTACGAGAAGGTCGAGTACGTCGTCAGCGCCCCGCACAGGCCGGTGCCCAGGAGCAGCTGGAGGTGGGAACCGGCAGCTCCCGCTGTGGCGGCGCCGGTGAGCAGGCCGAGCATCAGACAGCCGGTGACGTTCACGGCGAAGGTGCCCCAGGGGAAGACCGAGTCGTGCCGGGACTGCACCGCCCGGTCGGTGAGATAGCGGAGCGGGGCACCGACCATGGCGCCCGCGATCACCAGCAGCCAGTTCACGACGACTTCTTACCTTTCGCGTCCGATTCGCCCTGGTTGTCGCCCCGGCCGACATACCGGATGACCTCGCAGTCGTCGAGGATCACGAGGCCCTCGGTGACGAGTTCGTCGAGCTGTGGCAGGAAGGCGCGTACGCGCTCCTCGGCGTCCACGATCACTACGGCGACCGGCAGGTCCTCGCTCAGGGACAGCAGGCGCGAGGTGTGGATCAGGGAGGACGCGCCGAAGCCCTCGATGCCGCGGAATACGCTGGCGCCCGCGAGACCGGCCGCGTGGGCGCGGTGCACGATCTCGGAGTAGAGCGGCCGGTGGTGCCAGGTGTCGTTCTCGCCGATGAGGACGGTCACGCGCAGGGCGCGACCGGTCAGCCTGGTCATGGCTGCCTCCACTTCAGGACCCGGCGGGTGCCCGTGGCCGCGAGCCACACCGCGGTGAGCGCCGCGAGCAGGGTCGCGGCGAGATAGACCAGCCCTGTGCGCGGGTGGCCGGCGTCGACCAGCTTCTGGATGTCGACGGCGTACGTCGAGAAGGTGGTGAATCCGCCGAGCACGCCGGTGCCGAAGAAGGGGCGCACGAGGCGGTGGGCGGCCCACACGTCGGTGATGACCACCATGAACACTCCGATCACGGCGCAGCCGACGACATTGGTCCAGAAGGTCGCCCAGGGGAATCCGCCCGGCTGGGCGGGCCACCACAGGGCGGCCGCGTACCGGGCGGTGGCGCCGAGGGCTCCGCCGAGCGCGACCACCGCGACCACCGGTGCCTGGCCCCGCCAGTCCGCGGGCCGCCGTCGGGGACGCGCGGGGACGCTGAGGCTTTCGGTGTCCGGGGCTGTCATGGTCGTACGTCTCCTACTCGCCGGGGCCCGGGCATACGGGCGCGCTCCATCGCAAGTAGGGACCGTTGGCGGCACCTGTGCCGCGGTTCGGGTACGGCGGGCCCCACCGCCGCGCCGCGAGGTGATCGCGGCCGGTCAACAGGGTAACCCTCCGATCCGCCGGGGTCACTTCCCGGCCGGTGCCTCGCAGACCGCGACGCCCGGCTCCCACAGGCTTCCCAGGACCAGATGGCCCTCGCTCTCGCAGACGCTGGTGACCATGCGGAAGCCGGAGCGGCGGCGGACGAGGTGGTGGACCACACGGCCGGCGTCGTCGACCGCCAGGACGCCGATCGTGCCCGAGGGACGGAAGGGGGCGCGCACGGCCACGCGCGCGGCGGCCTGGCGTACGGACGGTGTGCCGCGGTGCAGCAGGTCCAGCGGGGGGACGCGGGGCCCGGCGAGCGACACCCAGACCAGGCCCTGAGGTGAGCCGCGCCAGAGGTTGTCGGGCATCCCCGGAAGATCCTCGGCGAAGGGCTCGCTCCGGCCCGCCTTCGGTCCGGCGAGCCAGTAGCGGCTCAGCCGGTACGCGCCCGTCTCGGCGACGACCAGGAAGGTCTCGTCGCCGCTCGGGGCCAGCCCGTTGGCGAACTGCAGCCCCTCCAGCAGGACCTCGGGCGTGTCGCTGCCGGGGACGAGGCGCAGGAGCCGGCCGGTGCCGGTGTGCTCGACCAGGTCGCCGATCCAGTGCTGAAGCGGGTAGCGGCGGCTGGAGACGGTGAAGTAGACGCTTCCGTCGGACAGGGCGACCACGTTGCTGCAGAACCGCAGCCTCTCCCCCGCCACCGCGTCGGCGAGGACGCGCACGGTGCCCTCGGCGAGGTCCACGCCGAGCAGTCCGCGTTCGGCGTCGCACACCAGCAGGGCGTCGTCCGGGAGGAGGGCGAGGCCGAGCGGCCTGCCACCGGTCTCTGCGAGCACCTCCACCCGGGCCGTGGCGGGCTTCGTCACCCCGTCCAGGCGCAGGATGCGGCCGTCCGCCACGCCGGTGAACACACGGCCGCGGGCGTCGGCCACGACGTCCTCGGGGCCGCGGCCCCCGACCGCGACGTAGTGGCGGGGGACGAGAGTTGCGGGACGGTCCATGTGCGCCTGCCCTTCGCTGTGGGAGAGGCTCGTCCTCGCAGGCGTGTACCCCGCGCGGAGGGGCGTCTACCAGCCCTTTTCGAACATGCGCGCCACCTCGGCGATCCGCACCTCGTCGCGCCGGTAGTGCCTGCGCCGACCGATTCTCCTGGTGCGCAGCAGACCCAGGTCCGCGAGCAGGTCGAGGTGGGTCTCGGCGACGGCGCGGCGCACTCCGAGCTTCCGGGCGACGGCGTCCGCGGTCACGCCGTCCTCCACCAGGCCGCCGTGCCGCTGCGGCGGGAAGTGCGCGACCGGATCCTTCAGCCATTCGAGGATGTCAAGGCGCCTCTCGCCGGTGGGAGTCCTCAGCATCGCGTTCCCTCCGTCCGAGGTCTTCGTAGCGCGTGTTCCCACTGTCCCGCAGTCGAAGCCATCACGCCCCGGACTCCGCAACCTTGTCCGGTACCGAACTCCTTTGTGGCGGGGGCTTGTTCGGCATACCTGTCGGCCACGAGAGACCCCTCCGCCCGCGGCTCGTGCGCTCACACGGGCGGAGGGGAGTCGGTTCAGCCGTCGAGTCGTACGACCCGGACGGCGCCCGCCGGGAGGGACAGGCGGCCGGCGGCCCGCTCCCCGGTCAGCAGCTCGGTGCCGTCCGCGTCCAGCGGCACCTTGACATCGGAGGCGGTGTGGTTGATCGCGAACAGGTACGTGCCCGACTCACCGGTACGGCGCACCACTTCGACGTCCCGGGGCAGGTCGGCGCGCGCGCTGATACCGGCGTCCTCGACCGCCCAGCCCAGCAGCGCGTCGAGGCCCTGGGCGTCGAGGCGCGTGGAGACGTACCAGGAGGTGCCCTCGCCGAGACGGTGCCGGGTGACGGCGGGGTGGCCGGCGGTCAGGCCGTCGGCGTACGTCCACACGGTCTCGGCGCCGCGCGGTACCACGAACTCGGTCCACACGTCACCGGTGAGCTCCGAGCCGTCGGGGCCGGTGACGCGTACCAACTGCTCCTGGAGCAGCGGCGAGAACTCCTCGACGGTCAGGCCGAGCACGTCCCGCAGCGGCCCGGGGCAGGCGCCCTCGTGCACGGCGTCGTGCTCGTCGACGATGCCGGAGAAGTACGAGACGACGAGGGTGCCGCCTCTCTCGACGTACTCCGTGATGTTGCGGCCGGCCGCCTGAGTCATGAGGTACAGCGCGGGGACGACGACAAGGGGATACCTCGACAAGTCGGCTTCCGGGTGGGCGAAGTCGACGGTGAGGTGGCGGTCGTAGAGGGCCTCGTAGAAGGCGTCGGCGCGCTCACGCGGGTCGTGGTCCTCGCTGGGGCGCCACTGGAGGTTCTGCGCCCACCAGGAGTGCCAGTCCCACAGAACGGCCACGTCGGCGGTGGTGCGGGTGCCGCGGATCGTGCTCAACGAGTCGAGACAGGCGCCCAGTTCGACCACTTCGCGCCAGACGCGGGTGTCCGGGCCGCCGTGCGGGACCATCGCCGAGTGGAACTTCTCGGCGCCACGCCGGGACTGCCGCCACTGGAAGAACATGGCGCCCTCGGAGCCGCGGGCCACATGCGCGAGGGAGTTGCGGGCCATCTGGCCGGGGGCCTTGGCGGGGTTGCGGGGCTGCCAGTTGACACCCGACGTGGAGTGTTCGAGGAGCAGCCAGGGGGCGCCGCCCGCGACCGAGCGGGTGAGGTCGGCGGCCATGGCGAGGTTGACGTGGGTGCGGCGGCCGTCGGTGATCAGGTAGTGGTCGTTGGTGACGAGGTCGACCTCGCGGCCCCAGGCCCAGTAGTCGACGGAGTCGCACTGGCTGAGCGCGGTCATGAAGTTGGTCGTGACCGGGATGCCGGGTGAGAGGCGGTGCAGGATGTCCCGCTCCATGACGAAGTTCTCGCGCATGGTGGCGTCGGCGAACCGCTTGTAGTCCAGCGCCTGGCCCGGGTTGCCGACGGTGGGCGCCGTGCGCGGCGGGTTGATCTCCTCGAAGCCGGCGTACCGCTGGCCCCAGAAGGCGGTGCCCCAGGCCTCGTTGACCGTGTCGACGGTTCCGTACGTCTGGGCCAGCCAGCGGCGGAAGTGGGCGGCGCAGGAGTCGCAGTAGCAGGTGGAGACGGGGATGCCGTACTCGTTGTGCACGTGCCACATCGCCAGGGCAGGGTGGCCGGCGTACCGCTCGGCGAGCCGGGTGGTGATGTTCGCCGCGGCGGCGCGGTAGTCGGCGTCACTGTGGCAGATGGCGCCGCGCGAGCCGAACGCGAGGCGGACGCCGTCGGCCGTCACGGGCAGGGCGTCGGGATGGGCGCGGTAGAACCAGGCCGGGGGTACGACGGTGGGGGTGCCGAGGCCGACGCGGACGCCGTTCTCGTGCAGCAGGTCGAGGAGGCGGTCCAGCCAGCCGAAGTCGTACGCGCCGGGCGCGGGCTCCAGCAGCGCCCAGGAGAAGATCCCGACGCTCACCATGGTGACGCCGGCCTCCCGCATCAGCCGCACGTCCTCCTGCCAGACGCTCTCGGGCCACTGCTCCGGGTTGTAGTCCCCGCCGAAGGCGAGCCTGGTGAGGCCCCTGGGGGTGGTCTCCGGCATGGATCTCTCCCGTTACAGAGGGATGGGAACGTGCACACACAGCCATCGGCGGCGCGAGCCCAAGATAACCGCACAGGGGTGACCCTTGCCAAGGGTGGCGACCGGCGGTCTGCTGTGCACGATCACAGGCTGCCGAGGTCACCGGGCGCCATCCGACGGTTCGGACGGCGTCGCTCCGTCCTCCAGGGCCTTAAAGTCGTGACCATGAACAGTGCGGGGGGCCGGCGTAAACCGCCGACGATCCACGATGTGGCGCGGGAGGCTGGGGTCTCACGCGGCACCGTCTCACGTGTGCTCAACGGCGGGCATTACGTCAGCCCCGCCGCCCAGGAGGCGGTCAACGCCGCCATCCGCAAGACAGGGTACGTCGTCAACCGGCACGCCCGTTCCCTGATCACCGGGCGTTCCGACTCGATCGGCTTCCTGCTCACGGAGCCGCAGGAGCGGTTCTTCGAGGACCCGAACTTCAACGTCCTGCTGCGCGGCTGCACCCAGGCGCTGGCCGCGCACGACATCCCGCTGCTGCTGATGCTGGCCGGCACCGGGGACGAGCGGCGGCGCATCACGCGGTACATCACCGCGGGTCACGTCGACGGTGTGCTGCTGGTCTCCAGCCACTCCGGGGACCCCGTCGCCGAGGAGCTGCGCGAGGCGGGCGTGCCGCTGGTCGCGTGCGGCAAGCCGATCGGGCTCGGTTCCCGGGTGAGCTACGTGGCGGCCGACGACCGGGACGGTGCCCGCGACATGGTGCGCCATCTGCTCTCCCTGGGCCGCCGCCGCATCGGCGTGGTCACCGGCCCGCTGGACACCCCGGGCGGTGTCGAGCGCCTCGCCGGCTACAAGGAGGTGCTCGGCGAGGCGGGCGTCGAGATCGACGAGCGGCTGATCGTCTCCGGCGACTACAGCCGGGCCAGCGGTGAGGCGGGCGCCGAACGGCTGCTCGCGCAGGCCCCCGACATGGACGCCGTGTTCGTCGCCTCCGACCTGATGGCACAGGGCGTGCTGACGGCACTGGAGCGGGCGGGACGGCGGGTACCCGAGGACGTGGCGGTGGGCGGTTTCGACGACTCGCCGGCCGCGCTGGCCGCCCGCCCCGAGCTGACCACCATCCGGCAGCCCTGGGACCGCATCAGCGCGGAGATGGTCCGGGTGCTGCTGGCCCAGATCGGCGGCGAGGATCCGGCGGCGGTGATTCTGCCGACGGAGCTGGTGAAGCGGGAGTCGACGTAGCGTCTCAGGGGCGGCTGGTGGCCGATGCCAGGAACATCGGGACGGCCGGGAACAGCCGGTCCTGCGCCGCGAGGGCGCGCTGCTCGGTGATCCAGTCGTCGGCGGCCTGGTTCCGGTGTGTCTGCCCCGCGACAAGACCCACGAGCACCGGCAGGACCCCGGACCGGTGAAGACCGCCGTACGGACGTCGACGCGCACGTCCCGGAAGCCCGCGTCGAGCAGCGGGTTGCGGTGGGCGCGCGCGGCACGGGGTGCGGTGACCCGGTCGGACCGGGCGTGCACGAGCGTCCGGGTGAGGGCGGGGTAAGGACATAGTCCGCGCGAAGGCCCTGTTCAGCGACCTGCTGGAGGTCGAACCCCATGCGGACGAGCCTTACTCCGTCGGCTTCAAGGACGCCGGCCAGGACGTCGGCCTCGACCCCGACGGACACGCCAAGGGCTTGACCGGTCCGGTCCCCTACTGGCACGTCTCCGACCTCCGTGGCCGCCTCGCCGCCCTGCTCGACGAAGGGCGTGTCGCCTGTCACCAACGTGCCGGGACAGCACACCTAGCTGCTCCAGGGCGTCCAGGACGTCGGCGGCGGCAGGCAGATCGCCTCCGTCACAGACGCCGACGGAAACCTCGTCGGGCTCCTCCAGGACGTCTGAGCTCCTTCGGCCCCCGGCCTTGTCGATGCATGCGCATTAACATTGGGTGTATGGCAGTGAACGCGGCCGAGGCCCGGCTCGAGGAACAGTGGCGGGACATCCTGTCCGTGCACGCGCGCACGATGTGTGAGATCGACCGCGTGCTGCACCCGCACGGGCTGGGCGCGAGCGACTTCGAGGTGCTCGACATCCTGGCCACCGCGTCGCCGGAGGAGGGCGACCAGTGCCGGGTGCACGACATCGCCGGCCAGGTGCATCTCAGCCAGAGCGCACTGTCCCGGCTGATCGGCCGACTGGAGAAGGACGGCCTGGTGGAGCGCTCCGTCTGCATGGAGGACCGGCGCGGCGTATGGGTGTCCCTGACCCACAAGGGCCGCGACCTGCACGCCGAGGTGCTGCCGCTGCAGCGTGACGTTCTGGCCCGGATGCTGAACTGACCCCCGTCAGCGCAGCAGCTCCCTCACGGCGGTGAAGGCGGCCTCGACCGTCGCCGGGCCGCGCCTGGACGGGCCGGCGCGCTCATCGGGATGGGCGTGACCGGCGCGCTCGACGAGACCCCCGACCAGGTGGATCCGTCCTGGACCGGCTGCCGGAGGCCGCGTGGGAGGCGGCGGGCGAGATCTTCGCGCCGGCCTTGCGGCTCGGCGGCACACTGACCGGTGAGCACGGGGTGGGCGTGCTCAAGCGGCAGTGGGTCGCCGAGGAACTGGGATCCGCCGCCCACGGGCTCCAGCGGCGGATCAAGCAGGCCTTCGATCCCCGGGGATCCTCAACCCCGGAAAGCCCCTGTGAGGTCGACTGAGCCCCGGAGAGGCCCTACGGCCTCGCCAGTAGCGTGCGAACCCCCTCGGACGTGAGCGTCAGCGGGTGCGCCGAGCTGGCGTCGATGGTCAGCGACAGCTCGTCCGCCGGCCACTGTGCGGCGAGCGCGGCCAGCGGCACCAGACGGTAGCGGGAGACGTACGGCAGAAGGTCGGCCATCTCCGGTTCCGAGGTGAACACGGGCACCACCGGAGCGCCGTCCGCCTGCTCCAGGACGGGCAGCGCCACTGTGCCGGGGTCGCTGGCCTCCTCCTGACCGGCGTCGTCGGGCACCGGCACGAGCACCTCGCTGCTCGCCAGCGTGGCCAGCGCCGTCTGGTCCTCGGTGTTCTCGGCCAGCGCGTCCAACGCCCGCCGGGCCGGTGTGACGGGGTTGTCGTAAGCGGGTGTGTCCATGGCTGAATCCCCTGGTAGCGACGGTCGTACGGCCCGCCCGGGGACAAGATCGCCCCGGCGCGGTCCTGCTCGCGTACCCGACCGCGGCCGGAGCAATCATGTGGGATTCAGGAGTTCACACGGGATTCAAGGGATCAGGTGCAGGTCAGGGGAATCGGAACCGCCGTTCAGGGGATCAACGCGATGCGCTCCGACGGCAGCCCCAGGCGGTCGCCGCCGACCCGGCGGGCCGGCGGCTCCGCCATGCTCGCGCCCACGTGGGTCCAGTACGTGGCCGCGTCCCGGAAATAGCGCTGCATCCGCTCGCCGTCGCGGGCGTACCGGGAGCCCGCCGTGCGGAACAGGGTGCCCTGCACGACGTCCCAGGCCATGCGCCCGGCGTTGAGGAACATCAGGACGAGCGGTTGTCCTCCACGAGGCTGAACGGGGCCTGTCCGCTCACGTTGCGGCGGCAGCTGTCCATCCAGTCCTGGGCCGTCTGCCGCAGCGAGCGCCGCCCTCGGCGGTGTGGATCGTGCCGAGTGCGTCGCCGAGGTGCCGCTGGTGGTCGTGTGGCACGGCCGCTGCCCTCACCTGCGGCAGCCGCCGCACCGTGGCACGCCTACGTCGTCCCCGGAGCCGCCGCCTCGAGAGCGTCGACACTGCCGGACATGATCGTTCGGATGTGTCCGGTGAGGTGCTCGAGCGGCCAGTCCCACCAGGCGAGAGCGAGCAGGCGGGCGATGTCCTCGTCGTCGTACCGGCGGCGCAGCAGCCTGGCCGGGTTGCCGCCGACGATGCCGTAGTCGGGCACGTCGTGGACCACCACCGAACCGGACGCGATGATCGCGCCGTGGCCGATACGGACGCCCGGCATCACCGTCGTGCGGTAGCCGAACCAGACGTCGTTGCCGACCACGGTGTCGCCCCGGCCGGGCAGGCCGGTGATCAGGTCGAAGTGCTCGGCCCAGGAACCGCCCATGATGGGAAAAGGGAACGTCGAAGGTCCGTCCATCCGGTGGTTGGCGCCGTTCATGAGGAACCGCACCCCCTCGCCCAGTGCACAGAACCTGCCGATGACCAGCTTCTCCGGCCCGTAGTGATACAGCACGTTACGGGTCTCGAACGCCGTCGGATCGTCCGGATCGTCGTAGTAGGAGAACTCCCCGACCTCGATCAGCGGCGAGGTGATCAACGGTTTCAGCAGCACCACACGCGGTTGTTCGGGCATCGGGTGCAGCACGTTGGGGTCGGCGGGAAAAGCGGGCATCACGCATCGGCTCCTCGCATGTCGCGGACGCACGCCATGATCGCAACCTTCTCCGCCGAGGGTTGGGGAATTTTTCATGCCTCATTGCTATCGTTAGCACATAGGTGTTCGGCAGCAGGGCAGGAGGGAGGAGCCGATGGAGCTGCGGTGGCTGGCCTCCTTCGTCATCGTCGCCGAGGAGTTGCACTTCGCGCGGGCGGCGGACCGCCTGCATCTGGCGCCCTCCGCGCTCAGCGCCCAGATCAGGGCGCTGGAGGCACATCTCGGGGTACGTCTGATCGACCGCGGGCGGCGGTCCCGTCCGGCGCTGACCGGGGCGGGCCGGCTGTTCCTGCCGGAGGCCGAGCGCACGCTCGCCCAGGCTTCCCGCGCGGAGGCCGTGGGCCGTCGGGCCGGACGCGGGGAGCTGGGGCACGCCGAGATCGCCTACGTCGCCTCGGCCGCCTTCTCCGGGATCGTGACCGGCATCCTGGCGAGCTGTTCGGCGCCGGGCGGCGACCTCACCGTGGGGGTCCGGGAGCTGGAGACGCCGGCCCAGCTGGAGGCGCTGGCCGCCGGGGACATCGACGTCGGCTTCCTGCGCTGGCGGCCCGCCTACCCGCCCGGGGTCACCGCGACCGTCCTGCTCACGGAGGAGGTCGTCCTCGCGGTGCCGGAGGCCGGTCCGGTGGCCGCCCATGAGTCGGTGCCGGCCGCCGCGCTGCGGGAGGAGCGCTTCGTGGCGCCGTACTTCGACGAGGAGTACGGCTGCCGCGACCAGATCCTCCAGGTGGGAGAGCATGGCGGCTTCACCCCGGAGATCGCCCCTCCGGTGCGGGACTACATCGCCGCGCTCACTCTGGTGGGCGGCGGTCGGGGGGTGGCCCTGGTGCCGGACTCGTTGCGCCGCGTACGGATACCTGGGGTCGCCTACCGTCCGCTGGCGGACCTGCGGCCGACCACCCGGCTGGTGGGCGCCTACCGCAGGGGCGAGACGTCCCCCGCGGTACGTGGCGTGATCCGCCGCATGCGTCAGGCGGCGACTCCCGTGGTCACCGTCG
The DNA here is from genome assembly GCF_040295365.1 of Streptomyces sp. NPDC002838. Lineage (NCBI taxonomy): Bacteria > Bacillati > Actinomycetota > Actinomycetes > Kitasatosporales > Streptomycetaceae > Streptomyces > Streptomyces sp. NPDC002838. The sequence continues at coordinate 15,731 of NZ_JBEOVF010000089.1, forward strand.
GCTGAAGGCCCGGTGCCCGGTCAGCGGCTGACGCCCGGTGATCACGTCCACGAGGGCAAGCCCGGCCTTCACCGATTGGCCGTCGGGCGGTGGCGTACGGTCCGGCGAGCACGCGGAAGACGTCCGCGATCCGCACGCCTTCCATGGCACCTCGGCCGGTGCCGTTCCTGGTTCCCACGCCCGCCTCCTGGTGATCGTCGCCCGCTGCCGGGGGCATGCCCGGCGCGATCGGCCTGGTCCCGCGCGGTGCGGCCGGTCAGTGACGAACCGGCGCATGTTTGTGCGCGAATAGCGTTCTGTCCGGGCAGGTCAGAGGGGGTGTGACCGGCTTACGCTCAGCGCGGCACCAAGGCAATGGCGGAGGGACACATGACAGCGATCAAGCGCGTGGGAGTCGTCGGCGCAGGGCAGATGGGCCGGGGGATCGCCGAGGTCTGCGCCCGGGCCGGACTGCCCGTCACGTTGTGCGACACGACCGAGGAGAGGGCCCGCGCCGGGCTGGCCGGCATCGCGGACTCTCTGCTCCGGGCGGAGAAGAAGGGCGCACTCGCCCCCGAGGACCGCGCACACGCCCTGGCGGGCATCGCCGCCACGGCCGATCTGACCCACCTGGCCGGAGCGGACCTGGTCGTCGAGGCCGCCGTCGAGGACGAGCAGGCCAAGACGGCGCTGTTCCGGCAGTTGGACGAGATAGTCGCCGACCCGGCCGCCGTACTCGCCAGCAACACGTCCTCGATCCCCATCGCCAAGCTCGCCGCCGCGACCCGGCGCCCGCAGGCGGTGATCGGGCTGCACTTCTTCAACCCGGTCCCCGTCATGCCGCTGGTGGAGGTGATCCCCTCGCTGCACACCTCGAAGGCCACGGAACTGCGGGTGCGCGCCCTCGCGGGCGAGGTCCTGGGCAAGCGGACGATCCTGGCGCAGGATCGCGCGGGTTTCGTGGTGAACTCCCTGCTGGTGCCGTACCTGTTGGCCGCGGTACGGCTGGTCGGCTCCGGCGCGGCGACAGCCGAGGACATCGACACGGGCATGATGGCCGGCTGCGCCCACCCCATGGGTCCGCTGCGACTGGCCGACCTCATCGGCCTGGACACCGTGGCGGCGATCGGCGAAGCGCTGTACGAGGAGTACCGGGAACCGCTGTACGCCCCTCCCCCGCTGCTGCGCCGTATGGTCGAGTCGGGGCTGCTGGGACGGAAGTCGGGACAGGGCTTCTTCAGCTATCCGGCGGCGTGAACCGTAGGCCGCCCCTCGCGGGCCGGCTGCCCCGCGGGTCAGCGCGGCGGCCAAGTGCTCGGCGTGCGGGTGGGGTTGACGCGCGAGGGACGTAGGAGAGGAAGCCTGCCGAGCACGTCGCCCGCGCCCCAGGCCCGCACGTTCCGAGCGGGTGCGCGGCGTCGGCGAGTACGGGTGCGACGTAGGTGCACAGGCCGAGGCCGGCCACCCCGCCGACCCCGGGCAGCGGTTTCCGCCCGCGGTCACGCCGGGCTGCGCCCGCCGCGCTCCGCGTCGGCGACGTTGGCCATGGTGGCGGCGGCCATCGGCGAGTAGGCACCGGCGCCGATGCCGGCCAGCACGCGGGTGGCCGGCAGGACGGTCAGCGCGGGGGCCACTGCGGTGAGCGCGTCGCCGGGCGTGAACACGAGGAGCGCTCCGCCGAGCACGACCCGGGCAGGGCGCCAACCGTGACCGGCGGCCGACTCCGCGGCGAGGTGGCACTGCCGGCGGCGCCGACGCCGATGCCGGCCAGCACGCGGGTGGTCGGCAGGACGGTCAGCGCAGGGGCCACGGCGCTGAGCGCGTCGCCGGGCGTGAACACGAGCAGCGCCCCGCCGAGCACGACCCGGGCAGGGCGCCAACCGTGACCGGCGGCCGACTCCGCGCCGACCCTGCGCTGCCGGCGGCACCGGCCCCGCTCGCGGATGGCCGCCGGTGACGCGGGCCGTCGCTTCGATTCCGTTGAGCAGCCGCCGCGGTTCCAGCGACTCGTCGAGCCCGCCGAACGGCACGCCGGGTTCCTGCCACCGGTGCACATACCGGAGGGCGGCCGATGACCCTTGATCAGCACGGGGCGGTTTCGGGCCACAGCCTGCGCAATGTCTTGACGTGTTCATTTTCGTCATCAAGCATGCCTTGAGCACGATGGCTTCTGGTCGATTCTGTGCGTCTCCGTTGTTATGGAAGGGAGTTCCGTGTCCGGTCGGCATCGCTTCGTCCAGGCGTTGGCACCAACGATCCCCTTGGTGCTCGCCGCAGGTCTCGTCGCCGCCCCCCTCGCCCGCGCGGACTCGCCGCCGCGGAGCGCTGTCACGGTGCGGATCGACCCGTCGTACCAGCAGCAGGAGTTCGAGGGGTGGGGGACGAGCCTGGTCTGGTTCGCCAACGCCACGGGCGGCTATCCGGAGCCCATCCGAAGACAGCTCGTCGACATGCTGTTCGGCAAGGACGGTCTCGGCCTCAATATCGCGCGCTACAACATCGGCGGCGGCAACGCCCCCGACGTCCGCAAGGACTACATGAAGGCCGGCGCGACCATGGAGGGCTTCTGGAAGGCCCCCGAGGGAACCACCCGGCAGGACATGGAGTGGTGGGATCCGAACAACCCGGATCACTGGAACTGGAACGCCGACGCGGGCCAACGCTGGTGGGTGGACCAGATCAAGAAGAAGGTCACCCGCTGGGAGGCGTTCAGCAACTCGCCGCCCTGGTTCCAGACGGTCAGCGGTTACGTCTCCGGAGGCTTCGACGCGAGCACCGACCAGATCCGGGCCGACCGCGTCGACGACTTCGCCACCTACCTGGTGCGCGTGACCGAGCAGTTGGAGAAGAAGCACCGCATCAAGTTCGACACCATCGCCCCGCTCAACGAGCCCAACACGCCCTACTGGGGCACCCAGCTCGGAGCGGACGGCCAGCCCACGGGCGGGCGCCAGGAAGGCGCGCACGCCGGACCGGAACTCCAGCAGAAGGTCGTCCTCGCACTCGACAAGGCGCTCGACGAGGCGAAGACCCGCGCCGAGATCTCCGCGATGGACGAGACCAACCCCGGCATCTTCACCCAGAACTGGAACGCCTACGGCGACCCCGCGCGAGCCGCCGTCCCCCAGCTCAACGTGCACACCTACGGCACGAGCATGCGCACCAGCGCCCGCGACATCGCCAAGGGCGCGGACAAGAAGCTCTGGATGAGCGAGGTCGAGGGCACCTGGGGTACCGGCACCGACTTCACCAGCATGGAACCGGGCCTCGGGATCGCCACCCGGATGGTCGACGACATGCGTGAACTGGAGCCCTCCGCCTGGGTGTTCTGGCAGCCGATCGAGGACTCCATCCCGCAGGCCGCGGCCGGCAAGAACTGGGGCAGCATCCACGTCCCGTTCAACTGCACGGCCGAGGACACCTTGGAGACCTGCCCGATCCGCGCCAACTCCAAGTTCCACACCATCCGGAACTTCACCCACCACATCCGCCCCGGCGATCACTTCGTGAAGGTCGACGACCCGTCCAGCGTCGCGGCGGTGAAGAAGTCCGGCCGTGCGGCGAGCGTGGTGCACGTGAACAGCGGCACGTCCGCGCGCTCCGTGACCCTCGACCTCTCGCGCTTCGGCAGGGTCGCGCCGCGGGCCACCGTCACCCCCGTGGTCACGAGCGCCGACGGCGCCCTCGTACGAGGCACTCCGGTCCGGGTCTCCGACCGGTCGGCCACGCTCGACGTCCCCGCGAAATCGGTCACCACCTTCCTGGTCGAGGGCGTCAGCGGCGTGGCGAAGGACGCCGCCCTCGTCCAGCCCGGCCACGTCTACCGGCTGCAGGGAGCGCAGAGCGGCAAGTCGTTGGCTCCGTCGGACGACGGCAGCGGCGTCGTCATCCGCACGACGGATGCCGACAGCGCGGAACAGCTGTGGTCCGCCCGTCAGTTGACCCGCGGCACCGACAACCGCGAGCGCTACACCCTCACCAACGCCACGACCGGCAAACGGCTCGCGGTGCGCGACAACCAGGCCGTCCTCGAGGAACCGGAGAGCGGCCGGGTCGATGGCGCGGCGCAATGGATCATGTCGACGACCGGCGACGGCACATGGACGTTCGTCAACGCCGCCACCGGCCGCCTGATCGACGTCACCGGGCAGTCCTCCGCGGACGGTGCGAAGGTGTCGACGTACACGCCGACCTCGGCGGCGAACCAGCGCTGGACCGTGACCGACGAGACGGTGCTGCGTACCGAGCCGGCCGAGGCGTTCACCGTCCCCGGCCTGCCGCCGAAGCTCCCGGGGACGGTGACGCCGGTGTTCCGGGACGGCGCCCGAGGCTCGCTCCCCGTCGTGTGGAACCTTCCGCCGGACCGCAAGTGGCGTGATCCCGGGACGGTACGGGTCACGGGCCGGGCGACCGATTCACTCGGGCGGGAGTTCCCCGCGAAGGCGGTCGTCACCGTCGACACGATCGGCTCGGCCCTCCCCGGCCGCGCCAAGACCTACGTGGGCGGCAAGCCCGAGCTGCCTGCCACGGTCGTCGGCGTCGGCAGGAACGGCGGCAGGGCCGACCTTCCGGTGACCTGGGACCCGGCACCTGACGGATCGTTCGACTCGACCGGGGTCGTGACGCTGCGCGGCACCGCACGGGTCGTCGACGGCAGCACGGTCGACGCGGCCGTCCGCGTGCAGGTCACCGAACCGGCGGAGACCAACATCGCGCCCGACGACGGCGTCTCGGTCGCCGCCACCTTCACCGAGAACGGATACTCCGCGGAACGCCTGCGCAACGGCAACCTGTCCGAGAAGGCCTGGTCGAACTGGAAGTCGGGGACCAAGAACCCCTCCGACACCATCACCTTCACGCTCCCGGCGGCACGCGACCTGAACCGGATCGTGGCGCACTTCCACCGGGACGGGACCAACGTCTCGTTCCCGGCGAGCCTGAAAGTGCAGGTGCGCGGTGCCGCCGACGGTGCGTGGGTCGACGCGAGCGGCGACATAGCGGTCGGGGCCGAGGGCACGCCGGTGGTCGACGTCCCGCTGGAGGCAGGGCCTGCGTCCGGCGTGCGCGTGGTCATGACCGCCCGTCAGGGCGGCTACATCACCATGAGCGAGATCGAGTTGTACGCGAGGACGCCGGGGGTCTCCTCGGACGCGGCCGCCACGTCGATCGAGGTGGCCGGGGTCCCTGTCGCACCGTTCGACCCCGACACCACCACCTACCGTGTCGTCACCGACGACCCGAACCGCGCCGTGGTCACGGCGACGGCACGCGACCCCTACGCGACCGTCGCGGTCGACAGGTCCGGCGATCCCCGCCGGGCCTCGGCCGTCGTCTCGGTGACCAGTGAGGACGGGGCGCAGACAAGGAAGTACCGGATCGAACTCGTACGGCGCTGAGGCGTCGCGGGGAAGGAACCGCGACCAGGCCCCGAGTACGGATGCGGCTGCGGTGCCACTCGGCACCGCAGCCGCATTCCGTTGAGCGCACGAGTTCGAGGCGCCGAACGGCCCGCCTGCCTGCGCGCATCTTGACGCGTTCACCACCGCTGACTTAATAATGACTGCGGCGTCCACATATCTAAACCGCGGTTTCCCTTATGGACAAGGATCCTTGGTCGCCTCGACCAGCACGGAGGCACAGTGGCGGGTTCAGGCTTAACGCGCACTCCTTCCCTCGCCCAGCGCAGCCGCCTGCGGGCGTCGGGCGCGTTCACGTCCGTAGTCGTTCTCCTCGCCGTCTGCGCATGCTCGGTCGCCGACGCCGACCCCATCGGCGAAGGCCCGGACACCTTGCGCGTCGTCCTGCCCGAGGAGCCACCCACCCTCGAACCCTGTGACGCCTCGCTCACCGCGACAGGCCGCGTGACGCGGGCCAACATCACCGAGGCGCTCACCGAGCGCGATCCCTCCACCGGACGGCTGGAACAGGCCCTGGCCACCAAGTGGACACGCACCTCGCCCACTTCATGGACCTTCGCACTCCGCGAGGGGGTCAAGTTCCACGACGGTTCGCCGTTCACGGCCGCGGCGGCCGCGTTCTCGATCAAGCGCGCCACGGACTCGGACATCGAGTGCAACGTCGACGGCTACATCTTCACGGACACGGAAGTGACCGCAACGCCCGTGAACGACACGACACTTGAAGTGTCGACAAAGAGCCCGGACCCGATCCTCCCCCTCCGCCTGTCCTTCGTGGAAATCGTGCCGACGAGTACGGATCCCGGGGCCCGGGTACGCAAGCCGATCGGTACCGGGCCGTACCGGATCGACGAGTGGAGTCAGGGCCGTTTCCTGCGGCTGAAGCGCTTCCCCGAGTACTGGGGCAAGGCGCCCGAGTTCGCCGCGGCCAAGTACGTGTGGCGGGCGGAGGGCAGCGTTCGGGCGGCCATGGTCACCAACGACGAGGCGGACGTCGCGATCGGGCTCGCTCCCGAGGACGGGGCGGGCGACCGTGCGGTCGAGTTCGCCACCAACGAGGTCTCGTACCTGCGGATGGACGCCACCAAGGCGCCCCTCGACGACATTCGGATCCGTCGGGCCGTCAACTACGCCATCGACAGGGAGGGACTGGTCACGGCGGTCTTCGCGGGCCGGCCGAGCGGGCAGCTCGTGTCGAAGGGCGTCACCGGGTACAACCCGCGGATCCGGCCGTGGCCGTACGACCCCGAACGCGCCAAGGAGTTGGTGGCCGAGGCCCGCGCCGACGGAGTCCCGACCGACACCACGATCACTCTCATCGGCCGCAACGGCATCTACCCGAAGGCCGCCGAGGCGATGGAGGTGGTGCAGGACGGCCTGCTCAAGGCCGGACTGAAGGTCGAGATCAGGATGCTCGACGTCAACGCCTGGCTGGAGTACCTGCTGCGCCCCTTCCCGGGCGGCGCGGGCCCCACCCTCCTCCAGGCGCAGCACGGCAACCAGGCGGGAGACGCCGCGTTCACGATGGGCCAGATCTACGGCAGCGAGGGCGCCCAGAGCAGCTACGGCACCCGCGCACTCGACGCGGCGATAGCGAAGGCGCAGCTCGCCTCCGGCGAGGAGCGGCAGAAGGCGTTCGCGGACGCGTTCGCCCTCCAGAACGACGAGGTCGTACGGGATGCCGTGATGGCCAACATGACCGGCATCCTCGCCCTCTCCCCCGACGTCCGCTACCGACCCGACTCGGCGACCAACGACGAGATGCGGCTCGCCGACATGCGCCGCGCGGACTGAGGGAGGAGCGGACCGATGTTCACCATGCTGCGCCGCCGTGCCGTCTCCAGCGTCATCCCCCTGCTGGTCGTGGTCCTCGGCGTGTTCTTCCTGGCCCGCCTTACCGGAGACCCCGCCAATCTGTACCTTCCGCTCAGCGCGACGCCCGAGATGAGGGCCGAGTTCGCCGCCCGCAACGGGTTCGACCAACCGCTGATCACCCAGTTCGGCGACTACCTGGCCCAGGTCGCCCGGCTCGACTTCGGCGAATCGCTGCGTACCGCCCAGCCGGCGGGCGAGGCGGTGTTGCGGGCCTTCCCCGCCACCCTCCAGCTGGCCGGGTGGACGATGCTGCTCGCCATCGTGGGTGCCGTGGTGATCGGCAGCCTGGCCGCCTACCGTCCCAACTCGGCGACCGACCGGATCGCGAGCTTCCTGTCCTCGACGGCCGCGAGCGTTCCCGACTTCTGGTTCGCCATCATGGGGGTGCTGGTCTTCGCGGTGACGCTGGGCTGGCTTCCCACCTCCGGCACGAACGGGGCGGCGGCGTGGGTCCTGCCCGTGGCCACGCTGCTCATCCGCCCGTTCGGCGTGCTGGTCCAGGTGGTGCGCGGCGCCATGGTCTCCGCGCTCACCGCCCCCTACGTCAAAGTCGCGCGCAGCAAGGGCGCCCGTGAGTCGCGGGTGGTCTTCGGGCACGCCCTGCGCAACGCCGCCGCACCGGCGCTCACCGTCGCGGGTGACCTCGCCGTCGGGCTGGTCAACGGGGCCGTGGTCGTCGAGACCATCTTCGGCTGGCCCGGCATCGGCAAGCTCATGATCGACTCGGTCCTTCAGCGTGACTTCGCCGTACTGCAGGCCGCCGTGCTGCTGACGGCACTGGTGATCTTCGCGCTCAACATCCTGGTGGACATCTGCCATGCGCTCCTCGACCCGCGTGTACGGCAGCGGGCGGCGGCGTAAGTCTGGGAGGCGACATGCTGCGCATGGAGAAGGACAGCGGCCAGGAACAAGAGCCCGCCCCCGGGGCGAACCGGGCCGCGGCGCGGCGCAAGTGGCCCGCGCTGCTCCTCCAGGACCGGTTCGCCTTCGCGGCGGCGCTGGTTCTGCTCGCCGTGGCGGTGTCCGCCGTTGTGGGCCCTTACCTCATCGGGGATCTGGCGACGCGTCAGAACCTGCGTGATCCGGGCCGCCCGCCCTTCAGTCTCGATCACGGCTGGGCCTTCGTACTCGGCAGCGACTCCCTGGGCCGCCCCGTCGCCGCCCGGCTGATCGCGGCGGCCGGCACCACGCTGTCCGTGGCCGTGCCCGCCGTGCTGTGCTCACTCGTCGTCGGCTCGGTCTGGGGCATGTGGGCGGGCTATCACGGTGGATGGCGCGAGAACGTGTCCCTGCGGATCGCCGATGTGATCCTCAGCTTCCCCTCCCTGCTGCTGGCCGTGGTCGTGCTGTACGTCTTCTCGCCGAGCGCCGCCGGCATCGTCCTGGTTCTCGCCGTCGCCCGGATCCCCGTCTATCTGCGCACCGCGCGGGCCGAGTCCGCCGAACTGCGCAGCCGGCTGTTCATGGACGCCGCCCGTACCTTCGGCACCAGTAGCTGGGCGGCCATCCGACGCCATGTCGCTCCCACGGTCCTGCCCACCCTGCTCACTGTGGCCGCCCTCGACTTCTGCTTCGTGATGCTCACCGAGTCGTCGCTGAGCTTCCTGGGGATCGGCATCCAGCCGCCGGACGTGAGCTGGGGGCTGATGGTGGCCCAGGGCCGGCAGGAGTTGCAGAGCGCGTGGTGGATCGCGGTCTTCCCCGGCCTCGCCATCGTCGTCACGACCGTGTCCGCGACCGTACTCGCCGCCTGGGCCCGCCTCTCGACCGACCCGGCCCAGCGATGGCGACACGGGCTACGGCGCGGCGGGCGGCGGGCGTGGCGCCCTCGTCCGGTGGCCGGGGGCACGGGTGGCGACCGCGGCATGGCGACCGAGCCGGCCGCAGTCCCGGCGGGGGCTGAGGACCGGCCGGCCCATGTCGTGCCCGGAAGGGAGAACGAGCCAACCTCAGTCGCGCCGAGGACCGGGGCCAGGCCGGCCCCAGTCCTGCCCGGAACCCCGACCGAGCCGGCCCAAGCCACGCCAGGAACCCCCACCGAGCCAACCCAACACGTGGCCGAGGCCGACACCGAGCCGAGCCCCGCCCTGCCGGGACCGGGAAACGAGCCGGCCTCGGCTGTGGCGGTGACGGAGGCCGATCCGATCCCGGCCGCCGAGCGCAGCGAGGCCGCGCCGGTCCCGGCCCCCGAGCCCGACGCAACCGCACCGCTCCCCACCACCGAGCCCAAAGCCACCACACCGCTCCCCACCGCCGAGTCCAGCGGGACAGCATCGCCTCCAGCCTCCGCACCGACACCGCCCGACACCCTCGCCGTGGACGGCCTCTCGGTCGACATCCGCACGCCCGCCGGGCCCGTCCCCGTCGTACGCGGCGTGAGTTTCGCCGTGCGTTCGGGCGAGACGCTGGCCCTGCTGGGCGAGTCCGGATGCGGGAAGAGCATGACCGCCCATGCCGTCGCGGGTCTGCTCGATCCGGCCGCCGAAGTCGTGGGCGGACAGGCGCGGTTGGACGGCGAGGACCTGCTGAGTCTCGGGGCACAGGCCAGGCGCAGGCTCGCCGGTCCCGGCCTGAGCATCGTCTTCCAGGACGCGCTCAGCGCGCTCAACCCCGTCCACACGGTCGGGGCGCAGCTCGCGGAACCGTTCCGTATCCACGAGAGGATGTCCCGCCGCGCCGCCCGGGCGAAGGCCGTGGAGCTGATGGAACGCGTCGGCATCCCGGAGGCGCATTCACGCGCGGGCGCCTACCCGCACCAGTTCTCCGGAGGGATGCGCCAGCGGCTGCTGATCGCGATGGCGGTGGCGCTGCGGCCGAAGGTCCTGCTCGCCGACGAGCCCACGACGGCACTTGACGTCACCGTGCAGGCCCAGATCATGGACCTCCTCGGCGAGCTGCGGAGCGAGCAGCGGATGGCTCTGGTCCTCATCACCCACGACCTCGGGCTCGTCGCCGAGCACGCGGACCGGGTCGCCGTGATGTACGCGGGCACGGTCGTGGAGACCGGGCCGGTGGCCGAGGTGTTCGGCAAGCCCCACCACCCGTACACCCGGGGGCTGTTGGAGTCGGTACCGGCCGAACAGCTCAAGGGCTCCCGGCTGAGTTCCATCCCCGGAAGCCCGCCCGACCCGCGCTCCGTGCCCACCGGTTGTGCCTTCCGTACGCGCTGTCCGATGGCCCGCGAGGTGTGCGCCACGCACCGGCCGCCGCTGACCGGGACCGGAGCCGACCGCGCCGCCGCCTGTCACTTCGGGAAGGAACTGGCCGATGCCTGAGCCGGGGACGAAGACGCTGCTGGAGGCCACCGGCCTGGTCAAAAGCTTCTCGGTACCGCGCACCGCCAAGGGCAGCACCAGGCTGCGCGCGGTCGACGGGGTGGATCTGAGCCTGGGACGCGGGGAGACCCTCGGCCTGGTCGGCGAGTCCGGCTGCGGCAAGTCCACGCTGGCCAGGACCCTGCTGATGCTGGAGCGTCCCGACGAGGGCACCGTACGGTTCGACGGGGTGGACCCGTTCTCCCTGTCGGGTGCGAAGCTGCTTGCCTGGCGCCGCAAGGTGCAGATGGTCTTCCAGGACCCGTTCGGCTCGCTCAACCCCCGGCTGTGCGCGGCGGATCTGATCGGCGAGCCCTGGCGCACGCACCGGGATCTCGTGCCCACGCCCAAACGGGCGGCGCGCGTGGGTGAGTTGCTGGAGATGGTCGGTCTGCGCGCGTCCGACGCCCGCCGCTATCCGCAGGAGTTCTCCGGAGGGCAGCGGCAGCGCATCGGGATCGCCCGCGCGCTGGCGCTGGAGCCCGAGGTCATCGTCTGCGACGAGCCCGTCTCCGCGCTGGACCTGTCGGTACAGGCGCAGGTCCTGAACCTGTTGTGCGATCTGCGGGACGAGTTGGGGCTGTCGTACGTGTTCATCTCGCACGACCTGTCCGTGGTGCGGCACGTGGCGGACCGCGTGGCGGTGATGTACCTCGGCAGGATCGTCGAGTCGGGCCCGTCGGAGGAGGTCTTCGAGCGGCCGAGCCACCCGTATACGGCGGCCCTGCTGTCGGCGGCCCCGTCCCTGACGGCCGGCGTCGGGGCGAGGAGGGAGCGCATCCTGCTCACCGGCGAGATCCCCTCACCGGCCGACCCGCCGTCCGGGTGCCGGTTCAGGACCCGGTGCTGGCGTGCGGAGGACGTCTGCGCCGAGGCCGCTCCCACTCCCCCGCCCGGACCACTGCCCCACACGGCGGCCTGCCACTTCCCGCTGCGGGAGACACCGACGGGGGCGCCGACGAGCCTGGGGACGGTGACCGCCCCCAGGCGTCAGGCCTGAATCACAAACCGTCCCGAACCATGGCGGCGACGATCTGGACGTGGCGATCGGCCGCGGTGTTCGAGAACTCGTTTTCGTAGTTCAGACCGTAGGGCCAGAAATGTCCACCGCCGGTGGACAGCGTGGCGTTCGAACCGTCGAACTGTTTGACGAGTGCCGTGGCCTGCGCGCCGCGCCAGGTGCCTCCCGCGGCGAGGGAGGACCAGCCGGAACTCGTACCCACTCCGATGGTGTGGGCGATCTCGTGCAGCGCGGTCCTCTCGGTCATGTAGCTGCGGTTGCCGAAGCGGATGGTTCCGTTGATGTTGCCGTCGGCGGTGGGCACGCCCGGGTCGTAACGAACGGTGATGTTCTTCCCGAGATCGCTGAGGTTGTTGTACCGGGCCACCGCGGCGTTCATGGCCGACGTGATGAGGTTGTAGGCCGTCTGCTGGTCCTGGGTGGGGTTGCTCGCCCGTTCGAGGGTCCAGGTGATACTGGCCGCTGCCACCTGTTCCTGGGACGCCGTAGCGGCCGGCGGTGCGGCCTGCGCGACACCGGGACCGGCCAGCAAGGCGGCCGCCAGGGCGGCCACGACCGCCTTGTTGCGCCAGGGTGTGGCCGTTCGCTCAGTGGGCTCCGGTGCCTGTCGTGGACTCATGTGGGGTGTCCTCCTGTGGGGGTGGGTGGGGGGTGGCCCGTGGGGGGTGGGCCGTGGGGGGTGGG